>NZ_JAIGQA010000021.1:0-63685 GCF_019733245.1 Streptomyces sp. WAC04114 | reverse complement strand
TCCCAGGGCTGGGCGGGGCGGGGGGCCTGGAAGCGGGCCTCGCCCACCGGCGGTTCGGCGAACGGGATGCCGCGGAAGACCGCGAGTCCCGCCTCCCTCCGGCCCCGGACCGCACCGGCGGTGGTGTGCACCACCGGTCCGGGCTGCCCTGCGGAACCGTCGTGCGGCGGGCGGGACTCGGTCGTCGTCATCTGGATCTCCTCACTCAAGGCCGGTGAACAGGCGCTCAGTCAGTGTCCTTGGCTGACGCAAGCAGATCCAGGGCCTCAGGCGACGGAGGTCAGCTGAGGGACTTCAGCGCCGCCGGGTTGTAGGGCGCGAGCTCCTCGGTGCGGCCGTCGAGCACCTTGCGGGCCCACTCGGGGTCCTGGAGCAGCGCGCGGCCGACGGCGACCATGTCGAACTCGTCGCGCTCGAAACGGTCCAGGAGGTTGTCGAGGTCGCCCAGTTCGGCGCCCTGGCCCTGGAAGGCCTTGAGGAAGTCGCCGTTCAGGCCGACCGAGCCGACGGTGATGGTGGGCTTGCCGGTGAGCTTCTTGGTCCAGCCGGCCAGGTTGAGGTCGGAGTCCTCGAACTCGGGCACCCAGTAGCGGCGGGTGGAGGCGTGGAAGGCGTCGACACCGGCCGCCGCGAGCGGGGCCAGGATGGCCTCCAGCTCCTCGGGCGTCTCGGCGAGGCGGGCGTCGTAGGCCTCCTGCTTCCACTGGGAGTAGCGGAAGATGACGGGGAAGTCGGCGGAGACGCGCTCGCGGACGGCCGTGACGATCTCCTCGGAGAGCTTGGCGCGGGCGACCCGGTCGCCGCCATAGGCGTCGGTGCGGCGGTTGGTGCCCTCCCAGAGGAACTGGTCGAGCAGGTAGCCGTGGGCGCCGTGCAGCTCGACGCCGTCGAAGCCGATGCGCTCGGCGGCCGCGGCGGCCTCGGCGAACGCGCCGATGACGGCGTCGATGTCGGCCTGGGTCATGGCCTTGCCGGTGGGCTCCGTCGCGCCGATGCGCAGACCGGAGGGGCCGACGGCGGGGGCGTCGGCGACCGGGGGCTCGCCCTGGTTGCGGACCATGCCGATGTGCCACAGCTGGGGCACGATCGTGCCGCCCGCGGCGTGCACCGCCTCGGCGACCTTCGCCCAGCCCGCGAGCTGCTCGTCGCCGTGGAAGCGCGGGACGCGGTCGCTCTGCCCGGCCGAGTCGTGGCCGACGTAGGTGCCCTCGGTGACGATCAGGCCGACTCCGGCGGCGGCGCGGCGCGCGTAGTACGAGACGACGTCCTCGCCGGGCACGCCGCCCGGGGAGAACATGCGGGTCATCGGCGCCATCGCGATCCGGTTGGGAACGGTCAGGCCGCCCAGCGTTACGGGCCGGGACAGGATTTCGGCGGCGCGGGATGCGGAGGCGGCGACAGTCACGTGGGGGCTCCCTCGGGGGTACCGGATGGTATGTGCATACGCATGGGACGCATGGTTCAACCACCCGGCCCGGCCGCGGCATCCCGTCCCGGCTGTGATCCCGGACACGCAAGAGGGCACCCAACCTGCGGCGGGGCGCACCCCCGAATCCGCGACGGGGCGCGCCCCGGAACACGCGACGGGATGCACCCCGGAACACGCCCGAGGGCGGCACCCCCTGTCGGAACAGGAGGTGCCGCCCTCGGTAAGGACGTTGATCAACCCTGGGGTCGATCAGAAGTCCATGTCACCGCCCGGCATGCCGCCGCCGGCGGGCGCGGCGGCCTTCTCCGGCTTGTCGGCGATGACGGCCTCGGTGGTGAGGAACAGCGCGGCGATGGAGGCGGCGTTCTGCAGGGCAGAGCGGGTCACCTTCGCCGGGTCGATGATGCCCTCGGCGATCATGTCGACGTACTCACCGGTCGCGGCGTTCAGGCCGTGGCCGACCTGGAGGTTGCGGACCTTCTCCACGACGACGCCACCCTCGAGACCACCGTTGACGGCGATCTGCTTCAGCGGGGCCTCCAGCGCGAGCTTCACGGCGTTGGCGCCGGTCGCCTCGTCACCGTCGAGCTCCAGCTTCTCGAAGACCTGGGAGGCCTGCAGCAGGGCCACGCCACCACCGGCGACGATGCCCTCCTCGACGGCCGCCTTGGCGTTGCGCACGGCGTCCTCGATGCGGTGCTTGCGCTCCTTGAGCTCCACCTCGGTGGCGGCACCGGCCTTGATGACCGCGACACCGCCGGCGAGCTTCGCCAGGCGCTCCTGCAGCTTCTCGCGGTCGTAGTCCGAGTCGCTGTTCTCGATCTCGGCGCGGATCTGGTTGACCCGGCCCTGGACCTGCTCGGCGGAGCCGGCCCCGTCGACGATGGTGGTCTCGTCCTTGGTGATGACGACCTTGCGGGCCTTGCCCAGCAGGTCGATCGTGGCGTTCTCCAGCTTGAGGCCGACCTCCTCGGAGATCACCTCGCCGCCGGTGAGGATGCCGATGTCCTGCAGCATCGCCTTGCGGCGGTCGCCGAAGCCCGGGGCCTTGACGGCGACGGACTTGAAGGTGCCGCGGATCTTGTTGACGACCAGGGTCGACAGGGCCTCGCCCTCGACGTCCTCGGCGATGATCAGCAGCGGCTTGCCCGACTGCATGACCTTCTCGAGGAGCGGCAGCAGGTCCTTGACGTTGCTGATCTTCGAGTTGGCGATCAGGATGTACGGGTCGTCGAGGACGGCCTCCATACGCTCCATGTCGGTGGCGAAGTACGCCGAGATGTAGCCCTTGTCGAAGCGCATACCCTCGGTGAGCTCCAGCTCCAGACCGAAGGTCTGGGACTCCTCGACGGTGATGACGCCTTCCTTGCCGACCTTGTCCATGGCCTCGGCGATGAGCTCGCCGATCTGGGTGTCGGCGGCGGAGATGGAGGCCGTGGAGGCGATCTGCTCCTTGGTCTCGACGTCCTTCGCCTGCTCCAGCAGGGCGGCGGAGACGGCCTCGACGGCGCGCTCGATACCGCGCTTGAGGGCCATCGGGTTGGCGCCGGCGGCTACGTTGCGCAGACCCTCCTTGACCAGGGCCTGGGCGAGAACGGTCGCGGTGGTCGTACCGTCACCGGCGACGTCGTCCGTCTTCTTGGCGACTTCCTTGACCAGCTCGGCGCCGATCTTCTCGTACGGGTCCTCGAGCTCGATCTCCTTGGCGATGGAGACACCATCGTTGGTGATCGTGGGCGCGCCCCACTTCTTCTCGAGGACGACGTTGCGGCCCTTGGGGCCGAGCGTCACCTTGACGGCGTCCGCGAGCTGGTTCATGCCGCGCTCGAGGCCGCGCCGCGCCTCCTCGTCGAACGCGATGATCTTGGCCATGTGAAGTGGTCCCTCCAGGACTGGGGGTGATTACTTCGGACCGCGCCCGCGCCCGCGACGGACGGCTCGCCAGCCTTGTGGTTCCTTCCCACCCGGCCTGCGGGCCTCACCGACCCGGTCCTTACGTTGTCACTCTCACCTTCAGAGTGCTAACGCAATGATTAGCACTCGACCCCTGCGAGTGCAAGCGCCTCCCGGGGATCGGGCGGGGGCGTCAGCCGCCCGCGAACACCGCCCCGCAGGCTGTTCGAACAGGCCGAAGGGCCCGCACCCCGGGGGGTACGGGCCCTTCTGAGAAGACCGGTCGCTGATGCGTTGGTCGTGGTGCGCGTTCAGGCAGAGACGCGAACCATGTCGGCCTGCGGTCCCTTCTGGCCCTGCGAGATCTCGAACTCGACCCGCTGGCCCTCTTCAAGGGTGCGGTAGCCGTCCATCTGAATCGCGCTGTAGTGGACGAAAACATCCGCACCACCGTCGACCGCGATGAAGCCGTACCCCTTCTCCGCGTTGAACCACTTGACGGTGCCCTGAGCCATGCCTAACTCCCCTATTACTGGCCCTTGCACAGATCCACACTTCGCGGATCCGGGTCAGACCTCACCCCCCACGGTTGGGGGCGTGCGCCGGAACGCGTCGACCGCGGCTGAATGTATCTGTCCAACTGCCGTCTGCAACAGGTCAATCGGACGAGAATTCCGGACGCGCCGGGTCCGGAATGTGGGGAGAATTCGCCCGAATTCAGGGCAAGTCGGGCCACACAAAGGGAACAAAAGCCGCAAAAGATGCGCACACTTTGGCTACATCTTGTCGGGCTCGCAGCGGGAATTCAGGGTTCCGATCAGAGGATCAGGACCGCGTTCCCCAACTGTACCGCGCTCAATCACGCAGAATTGCCCCCTCCGCTTCTCTCACGGAGGGGGCAATTCGATGAACTCTCAGTGACAGCCGTTACCGAAGGTAATAACGGGCCGCTCGACCGGTTCAGCCGCCGGCGACGGCGGGAATGATCGACACACCGGCACCGTCCGGCGTGGCCGTCTCCAGACCCTGCTCGAACCGCACGTCGTCGTCGTTGACGTACACGTTGACGAACCGACGCAGCTTGCCCTGGTCGTCCAGTACCCGGGCGGCGATCCCGGTGTGGTTCTTCTCCAGGTCGGCGATCACCTCGCCGAGGGTCCCACCATCGGCGGACACCTCAGCCTGACCGCCGGTGTAGGTACGCAGGATGGTGGGGATGCGGACGGTGACGCTCATGACTTCAAAACCTCCGGTTGGGCGAGATACCTAGGGGCGGGGGGCTGTGTCGATTTGCGGCTCCGCCGCGTGGGCGCGACCAGCCCCCGCGGGCCCGCAGCAAACAACGACGCTCAGACGAGCCCGGCCTCACGGAACGACTCCAGGCTGGGACGAATGGTCGCGGTCAGCCCCGTCCCCGCCACAGCGTCCAGCGTCTTGAGACCATCCCCGGTGTTGAGCACCACCGTGGTCTTCGACGGATCCAGCAGCCCGTTCTCCAGCAGCTTCTTCGCCACACCCACCGTCACCCCGCCGGCGGTCTCCGCAAAGATCCCCTCGGTCCGCGCAAGGATCTTGATCGCGTCGACGACCTGCTCGTCGTTCACGTCCTCCACCGCACCGCCGGTCCGCCGCGCGATGTCCAGCACGTAGGGCCCGTCCGCCGGGTTGCCGATGGCGAGGGACTTGGCGATGGTGTTCGGCTTCTGCGGGCGGACGACGTCGTGCCCGGCCTTGTAGGCGACGGACACCGGCGAGCAGCCCTCGGCCTGCGCACCGAAGATCTTGTACGGCTTGTCCTCGACCAGCCCGAGCTTGATCAGCTCCTGAAGACCCTTGTCGATCTTCGTCAGCTGCGAACCGGAGGCGATCGGCACGACCAGCTGGTCCGGCAGCTGCCATCCGAGCTGCTCACAGATCTCGTACGCGAGGGTCTTGGAACCCTCCGCGTAGTACGGCCGGAGGTTGACGTTCACGAAGCCCCAGCCCTCACCGGCCGGATCGCCGATCAGCTCGGAGCAGAAGCGGTTCACGTCGTCGTAGTTGCCCTCGATGCCGACGAGCTCGCCGCCGTAGACCGCGGCCATGACGACCTTGCCCTGCTCCAGGTCGTGCGGGATGAACACGCAGGAGCGGAAGCCGGCCCGGGCCGCGGCGGCGCCCACCGCACCGGCGAGGTTGCCGGTGGAGGAGCAGGAGAGCGTGGTGAAGCCGAAGGCGCGGGCGGCCTCCAGGGCCTGGGCGACGACGCGGTCCTTGAAGGAGTGCGTCGGGTTGCCGGAGTCGTCCTTCACGAACAGCTTGCCGGCGTCGACGCCCAGCTCCCGCGCGAGGTTGTCGGCCTTGACGAGCTTGGTCCAGCCGGGGTTGATGTTCGGCTTGTCCGCGACGTCGGCCGGGACCGGCAGCAGCGGGGCGTAGCGCCAGATGTTCGCGGGTCCCGCTTCGATGCGCTTGCGGAGCTCTTCGGTGTCGTAGGCCGAGAAGTCGTAGGCGATCTCCAGCGGGCCGAAACACTCCTCGCACGCGAAGACCGGGCCGAGGGGCACGCGGTGACCGCATTCGCGGCAGCTCAGCGCGGCGGCGGGGCCAAGGTCTACGGTGGATTCGGTGGTGCTTGCAACAGTCTGCGCAGCCATGTGAGGCGAGGCCCTTTCTCCTCATCTTCCTCACGACGCATCTCGCCGTGAGACGGATTTGGCACCTTCCCGAGCCGGGAGCCTCGCGCTGGTGGTCGACAGTGACCTACGAGTACCGACTGGAGGGTTGCCGGGGCTTCATCGGGCCGTTTCCCTCTGCCCCTCTGGATGAGCTGTATGTGGTTGTAGGCGGCGGGTGACCCCGGACATGCGATGGTCATCCGCCTTGTTCAAGACTGTAACCGACGACCAGGACAGTTGAGATAGTCGTCCGAACCGCGAGATGACTGTACCCGTCAGCCGCTACCGCGGCGGGCAGTCCGTCCCGCCGAGAGCACGCAGAGGAGCCGCCACGGTGCTGGAAGAAGTCGAGCGCTGGCTGAGCACCCGTTCCTGGTCCGCGAACGAGCGTCCGCTCCACCGGATCCTGGCCGCGAAGCAGCGCACGGGCCAGACGGTCAGCGTCGTGCTGCCCGCGCTCAACGAGGAGGCGACGGTCGGGGACATCGTCTCCGTCATCCGCCACGACCTGATGCGGCAGGTGCCGCTCGTCGACGAGCTGGTCGTCGTCGACTCCGGGTCCACCGACCGCACGTCCGAGGTGGCCGCCGCCGCGGGCGCGCGGGTGGTGCACCGGGACGAGATACTCCCGCGCCTGCCCGCCGTGCCCGGCAAGGGCGAGGTGCTGTGGCGCTCGCTCCTGGTCACCCGCGGGGACATCGTCTGCTTCATCGACGCGGACCTCAAGGACTTCTCGTCCGACTTCGTCTCCGGGATCCTGGGCCCGCTGCTCACGGAGCCGGACGTGGACCTGGTGAAGGCCATGTACGACCGCCCCCTCGGGGGCACTGCCGGGCAGGGCGGCCGGGTCACCGAGCTGATGGCGCGCCCGCTGCTCAACATGCACTGGCCGCAGCTGGCCGGCTTCGTGCAGCCGCTCGGCGGTGAGTACGCGGCCCGCCGCTCCCTGCTGGAGCAGCTGCCGTTCCCCGTCGGGTACGGCGTGGAGCTGGGCATGCTGGTCGACGCCCTGCACCTGGCGGGCCTGGACGCCCTCGCCCAGGTGGACGTAGGGGTGCGCAAACACCGGCACCAGGACGGGCAGGCGCTGGGCCGGATGGCCGCCGCGATCTACCGCACGGCCCAGCTGCGGCTGGCCCGCGGGCATCTGATCCGGCCGTCCCTGACGCAGTTCGAGCGGGGCGAGGACGGCTTCGAGCCGCTGACGTACTCCGTGGACACCGAGGAGCGTCCGCCGATGGTGGACATCGCCGAGTACCAGGCGCGGAAAGCGGCCTGACCGGGGTGGTTTTCGGTCGGGTGCGGGAGATCCGCACGTTTGAGCGTTCGAGGGCCGGGCTAGGTTGAGGCTTATGGCTTCGACGAACGGTGCTGCGCAGGTGCTGGTGGCCTCCAACCGGGGTCCCGTCTCGTATTCGGTGGGCGAGGACGGTTCGCTGGAGGCCAAACGGGGCGGCGGCGGGCTGGTCTCCGGGCTCTCCGCGATCGGCTCCGACGCGGACGCGCTGTGGGTGTGCTCGGCGCTGTCCGACGGCGACCGGGAGGCGGTCCGGCGCGGGGTCGGCGAGGACGGCGTACGGATGCTGGACATCCCGGCCGACGTGCACGCCGACGCGTACAACGGCATCGCCAACTCGGTCCTGTGGTTCGTGCACCACATGCTCTACCAGACGCCGCTGGAGCCGGTCTTCGACGCGGAGTTCCGGCGGCAGTGGGCGTCCTACGAGGCGTACAACCGGGCGTTCGCCGAGGCGCTGGCCGAGGAGGCTGCGCCGGGCGCGGCGGTCGTGGTGCAGGACTACCACCTGACGCTGGTGCCGGGCATGCTCCGCGAGCTGCGGCCCGACCTGCGGATCGGGCACTTCTCGCACACGCCGTGGGCGCCGCCGGAGTACTTCCGGATGCTGCCGGACGACGTGGCCGGGCAGGTGTTGCGCGGCATGCTCGGCGCGGACCGCCTCGGCTTCCTCACCGAGCGCTGGGCCGAGGCGTTCACCGCGTGCGCCGAGCGGTTCGCGGGCGGGCTCGGCGGCACCCGGGTCGGGGTGCACGGCCTCGGCGCCGACGCCGACTTCCTGCGCAAGCGGGCGCACGAGCCGGACGTCGAGGAGCGGATGGCCGCGCTGCGGCAGGAGATCGGCGAGGGCCGGCGCACCATCGTCCGGGTCGACCGCACCGAGCTGTCCAAGAACATCGTGCGCGGTCTGCTGGCCTACCGCCGGCTGCTGGAGGCGCACGCCGAGTGGCGCGAGCGGGTGGTGCACGTCGCCTTCGCCTACCCCTCGCGGCAGGACCTCGCGGTGTACCGGGACTACACGGCCGAGGTGCAGCGGGTCGCCGACGAGATCAACGCCGAGTACGGCACACCGGGCTGGAAGCCGGTCGTGCTGCACGTCCAGGACGACTTCGCCCGCTCGCTGGCCGCCTACCGGCTGGCCGACGTGGCCCTGGTCAACCCCATCCGCGACGGCATGAACCTCGTCGCCAAGGAGGTCCCGGTGGTCTCCGACGGGGGCTGCGCGCTGGTGCTGTCGCGGGAGGCCGGGGCGCACGAGGAGCTGGGCGAGGACGCGATCACGGTGAACCCCTACGACGTCACGGGCACGGCGACGGCCCTGCACGAGGCCCTGTCGATGGGCCCGGAGGAACGCGCCGAACGCAGCAAGCGCCTGGCCGCGGCGGCGACGGCACTGCCACCGGCGCAGTGGTTCGTCGACCAGCTCGACGCGCTGAGGGGCTGAGGACCGCATGAGCAGCCTTCCCACCCCCGCCACGAAGGCCGGGCAGGACGGCCTCGACGCCCTGCTCGCGCAGCCCGGCAAGGCACTGATCGGGCTCGACTTCGACGGGACGCTCGCGCCGATCGTGGCCGATCCGGACCTGGCTCGGGCCCATCCCCGGGCGCTGTCCGCGCTGGCCGCCCTCGCGCCGAAGGTGGCCGCCGTGGCGGTGATCACCGGCCGGCCGGCCGAGGTCGCGGTGCGCAACGGCGGCTTCGCGGACGTGCCGGGCCTGGAGCACCTCGTCGTCCTCGGGCACTACGGGGCCGAGCGGTGGGACGCCCGCAGCGGCAAGGTCACCGCGCCCGAGCCGCACCCCGGCGTCGCGGCCGTACGCGCCGAGCTGCCCGGGCTGCTGGACGGGACCGGGACCTGGGTCGAGGAGAAGGGCCGGGCGGTTGCCGTGCACACCCGCCGGGCCGCCGACCCGCAGGCCGCCTTCGAGGCCCTGCGCGAGCCCCTCACCGCCCTGGCGACCCGGCACGGCCTGATCGTCGAGCCCGGCCGCATGGTCCTGGAACTGCGCCCGCCCGGCATCGACAAGGGCGTCGCCCTGACCGAGTTCGCCCGCGAGATCGACGCCGGATCCGTCCTCTACGCCGGCGACGACCTGGGCGACCTGCCCGCCTACGCCGCCGTCGACACCCTCCGCACGACCGGCACCCCGGGCCTGCTGGTGTGCAGCGGCAGCGACGAGGTGACCGAGCTCAGAGAGCGAGCGGACGTGGTGGTGGACGGCCCGGAGGGGGTCGTGGACCTGCTGGCGGCCTTGGCGGACCGGATCGGCTGAGGGGTCACGCCCTTAGGGGCGCGGGGCAGCATCGATATGCGGCTCCGCCGCGGGGCGCGAACAACCACAACGCACCCGCACCCGGCGACGGCCAGAAGCCCCCCGCCCCTCACCGCTCAGACCGACGCCGCTCCCGAACCCGCCGCAGCCGATTGACCGTCACCGGGTCAAAAGCCAAGGCCCGCGCATCATCCAGCAGCGCATTGAGCAACTGGTAGTAGCGAACAGGCGCGAGCCCCAGCTCCTCACGTATCGCCCGCTCCTTCGCACCGGGCCCGGAGAACCCCCGGCGTTCGAGCGCGAGAATGTCCCGCTCTCTGCGCCCGAGCCCCTGCTCACCCGTGTCCTCGTCCATGCCCGGCACCGTAACGCCCCCCACCGACAGCACAGCGAACTACTCCGCGCTCTCCGCCCGGGCCGCCCCCGCCTGAAGGTGGCCGAGGACGCCCGTGGGGCTGCCGCCGGGCGCGACGGCCTTGCCGATCTGCTGCTTGACCTGGGAAGCGACGTCGGCCCAGGACGTCTTGCCGACCGGGTAGAGCTCGGAGGCGAGCAGCTCGTCCAGGAACGGCCTGAGATGCCGGTCCTCGTCGGAGGCGGCCATCGTGCCGGACGCGGAGGAGGTGACCGGCAGCAGGTCGTACTCGCGGGAGAAGGCCAGCACGTTCTTCTCGCTGTAGACGAAGTCGAGGAACTCGCCCACCTGATCACGGTGGCCGTTCTTGCGGAACGCCGTCATCCAGTCGGTGACGCCGAGTGTGGACCTGCTCTGGCCCTCCTTGCCCGGCGTGGGCACCATCCCGTACTTCACGCCGTTCTTGGCGGCGATCTTCATCAGCGAGGGGTGGCCGTTGAGCATGCCGACCTGGCCCTTGGCGAAGGCGGCGAACGCCGCGGCCCGGTTCAGCTCCCCGGGCGCGACCGGCCCGGTCAGGTCCTTGCCGACCAGGTCCTCCTTCAGCCAGGAGAAGGTGTCGATGTTCTCCGGGGAGTCGAGGCCGTAGCTGTCGACGCCGTCGGTGTAGCCGCCCCCGCCGCTGAGCATCCACTGCATGGTCTCGGCCTGCGCCTCCTCGGGGCCGAGGGGCAGCGCGTACGGGTACTTCACGCCTTTCGCCTTGAGCGCCTCGGCGTCCGCGGCCAGGTCGTCCCAGGACTCGGGCGGGGTGATGCCGGCCTTGGAGAAGAGGGTCTTGTTGTAGAAGAGCACGCGGGTGGAGGCGGCGAACGGCAGCCCGTACTGCACTCCATTGACCTGGCCCGCGGAGGCCAACTGCCCCACGAAGTCGGCCTGCGTGCGTATGGAGAGCAGCTCGTCGGCCTTGTAGAGCTGGTCCTGGGCGGCGTAGTCGGCGTACGCGCCGATCTGCGCCATGTCCGGCGGGTCGCCGGCGGCGACCATCTCCCTGACCTTGCGGTCGACGTCGTTCCAGGAGTGGACGCTGACGTCGATCTTGACATCGGGGTGGCCGGCCTCGTACTCCTCGACGAGCCTGTCCCAGTACTTCTTCGAGCTGTTGGCCGCGCTGTCGCCGTAGTCGGCGGCGACCAGCTTCAGGGTCACATCGGCCGATCCGCCCGTGACGCCGCAGCCGCCGAGGACCGCCGTCATGCCCAGTGCGGACACCACCGCGATCGTTCCTGCCATCCGCCGACGCTGCACCGCTGCTCTTCCCCAACCCCGGCGTCACCGCCGCCGAAACATTTCGATATCCGGAACAAGGTCTACACCACGTGAGTGGACTAGACCTCTTGCGGGTCCCCGGGTCACACTGTTCCCCGTGAGACATGTCATCGCCCTCGACGTGGGCGGCACCGGAATGAAGGCCGCACTGGCCGGGCCGGGGGGCGAGGTACTGCACCGGGCCCGCCGGGCCACCGGACGCGCCCAGGGGCCGGACGCCGTCGTCGCGGGCATCCTCGACTTCGCCGCCGAGCTGCGCGCGTACGGCACCGAGCGCTTCGGCACGCCCGCGTCCGCCGCCGGCGTGGCCGTCCCCGGCATCGTCGACGAGGCGCACGGCGTCGCCGTCTACGCGGCCAACCTCGGCTGGCGCGACGTCCCGCTGCGCGACCTGCTGGCGGAGCGGCTCGGTGTCCCGGTCGCCCTCGGCCACGACGTGCGCACCGGCGGCCTCGCCGAGGGGCGGGTCGGCGCGGGCCGGGGCGCGGACCGGTTCCTGTTCGTGGCGCTGGGCACCGGCATCGCGGGTGCCATCGGCGTCGACGGCCGGGTCGAGGCGGGCGCGCACGGCTTCGCGGGCGAGATCGGCCACATCGTCGTACGCCCCGGCGGGGCCCCCTGCCCGTGCGGGCAGCACGGCTGCCTGGAGCGCTTCGCCTCCGCGGCGGCCGTGAGCGAGGCCTGGGCCGCGACCTCGGGCGACCCGGACGCCGACGCCGCCGACTGCGCGAAGGCGGTGGACTCCGGCGACCCGAAGGCGGGGGCGGTCTGGCAGCAGGCGGTCGACGCTCTGGCCGACGGCCTGGTCACGGCCCTGACGTTGCTGGATCCCCGTGTTCTGATCATCGGCGGTGGGCTGGCGGAGGCGGGGGAAACCTTGTTCACGCCCCTGAGGGAAGCGATCCGTGCTCGCATCACCTTCCAGAAGCAGCCATCGATTGTGCCCGCGGCACTGGGGGACAACGCCGGTTGCCTGGGGGCGGGCCTGCTGGCCTGGGATCTTCTGCTGTCGACTGCCCGTTCGGAGGTAACCACCTGATGGCAACGCCCCCAGGGGCGCGGGGAACTGCGCGACGAGCCCCAACGCACCCGCACCCCGCAAAGGCCGGACACCCCACGGTCCTCACCGGCGCAACAGTGGTCCTCCCCACAGGACCCGTCGAAAACGGCCGGCTGACCATCGAGGGCCCCCGAATCACCGGGTCGACACCAAGAAACGCCCAGGTCATCCACGCCCCCGGCCACTACGTCATCCCCGGCTTCATCGACATCCACAACCACGGCGGCGGCGGTGCCTCCTTCACCTCCGGCTCGGTCGACGACATCCTCAAGGGCATCCACACCCACCGCCTGCACGGCACGACCACCCTGGTCGCCTCCACCGTCACCGGCGACATGGACACCCTCACCCACCGCGCGGGCCTGCTGAGCGAGCTCGCCGAGCAGGACGACATCGCCGGCGTCCACTTCGAGGGCCCGTTCATCTCCCCCTGCCGCAAGGGCGCCCACTCCGAGGCCCTCCTGCGCGACCCCCACCCCGCGGAGGTCCGCAAGCTGATCGACGCGGCCCGGGGCCGGGCGAAGATGCTCACGCTGGCCACCGAACTGCCCGGCGGCCTGGACTCCGTACGCCTCCTCGCCGACCACGGCGTGATCGCGGCGATCGGCCACACGGACGCCACCTACGAGCAGACGGTGGAGGCCATCGACGCGGGCGCCACGGTCGCCACGCACCTCTTCAACGCGATGCCGCCGCTCGGCCACCGCTCCCCCGGCCCGATCGCCGCGCTGCTGGAGGACGAGCGGATCACGGTCGAGCTGATCAACGACGGCACGCATCTCCACCCCGCCGCGCTGCGACTGGCGTTCCATCACGCGGGCGCCGGCCGGGTCGCGTTCATCACGGACGCGATGGACGCGGCCGGCTTCGGCGACGGGCGCTACTGGCTCGGCCCGCTGGAGGTGGAGGTCGCCGACGGCGTGGCACGGCTGGTGGAGGACGGCACGATCGCCGGCTCGACCCTCACCCTGGACCGTGCGTTCAAGCGGGCGGTCACGGTCGACGGCCTCCGTGTCGAGGACGCGGTGACGGCCCTGTCCGCCAACCCGGCCCGCCTGCTCGGCATGGCCGACACGATCGGCTCACTGGAGCCCGGGAAGTACGCCGACCTGCTGATCCTGGACTCCGCGTACGAGCTGAAGGGCGTCATGCGCCGGGGCGAATGGGTGGTCCCTCCCCAACTGGGCTGATCCGTCCCGCAGTCGGGAGACGGTGGCCGACTCCAGGACTGGGCCGACCGCCGTCTCTTTGGCATGATCGTGCTTCCTGCACGTTCACGTCGGCAAGCACATCGGGGGAGGTCGGCCCAGGTGATCCTCACGGTCACGCTGAACACCGCTCTCGACATCACCTACCGCGTACGGTCCCTCAGGCCGCACGCCTCCCACCGCGTCTCCGAGGTGACGGAACGCCCCGGCGGCAAGGGCGTCAACGTGGCCCGGGTGCTCGCGGCGCTCGGGCACGAGGTGACGGTGACGGGGTTCACGGGCGGGGCGACGGGCCGGGTCGTGCAGGAGGGACTCGCGGCGGTGCCGGGGGTGGTGGACGCGCTGGTCCCGGTGTCGGGCGCGACCCGCCGCACCGTCGCCGTGGTCGACGAGCGCACCGGCGACACGACACAGCTGAACGAACCGGGCCCGACGATCACGCCGTCCGAATGGTCGTCCTTCTAGGAGGCCTACGAGGACCTGCTCCCCGGTGCGTCGGCGGTGGCCCTGTGCGGCAGCCTGCCGCCGGGCGTCCCGGTGGGCGCGTACGCGGGCCTGGTCCGCACGGCCCGCTCCTTCGCGGTCCCGGTCCTCCTGGACACCAGCGGCGAACCCCTGCGCCGGGGCGTCGCGGCCCGCCCCGACATCATCAAGCCGAACGCCGACGAACTGGCGGAACTCACCGGCTCCCACGACCCCCTGCGCGCGACCCAGGACGCCCGCCGCCGAGGCGCGGGCGCGGTCGTCGCGTCCCTCGGCCCGGAGGGCCTCCTGGCCCTCACCCGAGACGGCCGCTGGCGAGCCACCCCACCGACCCCGATACGCGGCAACCCCACAGGCGCGGGCGACTCGGCGACAGCGGGCCTGCTCTCGGGCTGGGTGGAACACCTCCCCTGGCCGACCTGCCTCACCCGCGCGACAGCTCTCGCGGCGGCGACGGTAAGGGCACCGGTGGCCGGGGAGTTCGACCGGGGGTTGTACGAGGAGTTGCTGACGAGGGTGACGGTTTCGGGGGAGGTCAGCGCGGCGTGAGCCGGGTCAGTCCTTGACCTGGCCCGCCTTCAGCCACAGCTGGTCCAGGAGGACGTTGCACTTGTCGCCGTCCTGGCAGGACACGGTGATCGTGTTGGTGCCCTTGCTGAGGGTCGGATAGGCGTAGGTCTTCGTCCAGCCCTTGGCGAAGTCGCCGCCCTTGGCGCGGGCGAAGTTGCCCATGTTCAGCTTGGTGCCGAACGGCTTGCCGTTGACCGTGAGCGTCATCTCCTGGTCCTCGTCCGCCGTGCTGTAGCGGGCGAAGACGGTGTACGCGCCGTCCTTCGGGACACCGTTGACGGTCCAGGTGACCGACGAGCCGACCTGGTTGAGGTTCCCGACGTAGATGCCACCGTCGGACTGGGCGCCCTCGACGTCCTGGGCGAGGGTCGCGCCGCCGCCGAGACGCAGCGCCTTGGCGTCGATCGTGGGGAGCTCCGTCTCGCTCTCCCCGGCCTTGCTCGCCGAAGGGCTCGGCTTCGACTCCTGGGACTGGGTCGGGCTCGTGCCCACCTCGTCGGACGCGTCGTCCTTGTTGTCCTTGTCGCCACCCACCATGGCCACGCCGATGCCGATGACGACCGCGGCCACCACCGCGATCGCGCCGATCAGCAGGCCCTTGTGGTTCGGGCCACGGCCACCCCGGCCGCCACCGACACCGCCGGACGGCATCTGCTGCTGCGCGGTCTGCGCACCGCCGGGCAGCGTCTCCGGCGCGGCGTAGTGCGCGTTCGGCTGGCTGTAGGTGGCCTGCTGCGGGACCTGGCCGTACGGCGCCGTCTGCGCGTTCTGCGACTGCTGGCCGTACTGGCGCGTGCCGACCGCTCGCACCCGGTTGACCGAGTTCGGGTAACCGTAGCCACCACCGGACGGCGGCTGGGCTCCGTTGGCCTGCCCGTCGGCGTAGAGATAGCCGAACGGGTCGTCGTCCTCGGGCGTGCTCGCGCCGTTGTTGCCGGGCGTCATCCCTTGGTCTCCTCAGTCAGGTGCGGTGCATGCGGTACTTGGGTGAGTAAGCGAGCCTACCCGCTCCCAGAGACCCAAACGGGTGACTCAGACCGCATCAACTCACTGACCTGGGCTTCACCCGGCGCGTCTGTGTTGTTTGGGACGAGATCGTTTCTCGACGTACATCCGCTCGTCAGCGGATTTCAACACTTCGTCCGCCGTCATTCCACAGTGTGCCCATCCGATGCCGAAGCTGGCGCCCACGCGGACGGCCCGCCCCTCGGCACGGATGGGCTGGATGATCTCGTTGCGGAGCCGGACCGCGAGGTCCTGCGCGTCGGCCCGGCCGAGCCCGTCGGCCAGGATGACGAATTCGTCACCCCCGAGCCGGGCGACCGTGTCCCCGTCGCGGACCCCGCCGCTCAGCCGCCGGGCGACCTCGATGAGAACCGCGTCACCCGCGTTGTGCCCGAACCGGTCGTTGATCGACTTGAAGCCGTCGAGGTCGCAGAAGAGCACGGCGAGGCCCTTGGTGCCGTCGTCGTGGTCCCCGTCCGGGGCGACGGTGTGCACATGGTGGTCGTAGGCGTCGAACGGATCGGCGCCCTGCCGGAAGTCGAAGCCGGGCCCGACCACGTCGAAGGCGGGATGGCCGTAGGCCGCGTCGACGGATTCCACCGCGGAATGCGGGGATGACGCGCGTTGACAGAGCCGGGCGGACAGCCGGGAGCGCAGCTCCGCGGAGTTCGGCAGGCCGGTGAGCGAGTCGTGCGAGGCGCGGTGGGCGAGCTGGAGCTCGCGGCGCTTGCGCTCCTCGATGTCCTCGACGTGGGTGAGCAGGAAGCGCGGCCCGTCGGCGGCGTCCGCGACGACGCTGTTGCGCAGCGACACCCACACGTACGTGCCGTCACGGCGGCCGAGGCGGAGCTCCGCGCGCCCGCCCTCCGCCGAGGTGCGCAGCAGCGTGCCTATGTCCTCGGGGTGGACCAGGTCGGAGAAGGAGTAGCGGCGCATCGCGGACGCGGGGCGGCCCAGCAGCCGGCACAGCGCGTCGTTCGTGCGCAGGATCCGGCCGTGCTGGTCGCCGCCCATCTCGGCGATGGCCATGCCGGACGGCGCGTACTCGAAGGCCTGCCGGAAGCTCTCCTCGCTGGCCCGCAGCGCCTGCTGCTCGCGCTCCAGCCGGACGAGGGCCCGCTGCATGTTGGCGCGCAGCCGGGCGTTGCTGATCGCGATGGCGGCCTGGAAGGCGTACATCTGGAGGGCCTCGCGGCCCCATGCCCCGGGTCGGCGGCCGTTGCGCGGCCGGTCCACGGAGAGCACGCCGATCAGTTCGCCGCACGCCGCGCTGCCCTGCGGGCCCGGCGCGTACATGGGGGCGAAGAGCCGGTCGGCCGGGTGCCACTCGTCCTCGAAGCGGGGGGCGGGGCCGTCGGTGTACCACTGCGGGACGTCGTCGTCGTCGAGGACCCAGCCCTCGGTGTGCGGTATGAACACCAGGTCGCCCCAGTGCTCGCCCATGCCCAGCCTGCGTTCCCAGGAGTCGCGCGAGCCGACCCGGCCGGTGATGAGGGCCTCGGCGGCGGGGTTCCCGGCGAAGGCGGCGACGACGAGGTCGCCGTCCGGCCGTACGAGGTTCACGCACGCCAGCTCGTACCCGAGGGCCGCGACGACGCCCTCCGCGACGGTCTGCAGTGTGTCCGCCAGGCTGCGGGCCGTGTTCATGTCGGCCATGACCTGGTGCAGTTGTCGCAGGGACGCAAGACGGACGTAGGGCTCCGACTCGGTCTCCATGCTCGCCCTCCCCCCGAGTACTCGCAGCGATTCAAGGGTCTCGTCGGCGTATCGTCCTGGCAGCTTCCCAGCCACTGAATCACAGCGCGCTGCTCACTCGGTACACAGGGTCAACAATTCCTGCCCCTTGTGACTCAAGTCACAGGCAAACCTGAACAATTGAGTGGAGTTTCTGCGTTCTTCACGTGCTCTACCGAACGCAAAGTTTGTCGGGGTGCGCACATGTATTTCCACTGGTGACCGCCGGGAGACCGCCGATGTCCTTCGCGAGGTCCGCACGGTGTCCGTCGCGGTGTCCGTCGCGGTGTCCGTCGCGGTGTCCGTCGCGATGTCCGTCGCGATGTCCGTCGCGATGTCCGTCGCGAGTCCTAGGACCGTGATCGGGCGGGAGTCCGATGCGGGACGTGCGGAACGCAGATTAGCGTCTCCGGTGTGCCGAACACTCCCGCTGCCACGTCCCCGATCATTCCGTCGCCCGCCTCCGGGCATGCTGAGGGGGTGAGCAACGACGAGTTCCGCGCCGCCATGTCCCGGCTGGCCTCGGGCGTGGTCCTGGTGACCGCGCAGGAGCCGCCGCTCGACCCGGACGACGCCACGGCGCCGGGCGGCGAGGACGTGGGCATGACGGCCACGGCCTTCATGTCGGTGTCCCTGGACCCGCCCCTGGTGCTGGTGAGCCTGCGCGAGGGCTCCCGCATGGACGAGCTGCTGGAGGAGCAGGACCTGTGGGGGGTCTCGGTCCTCTCCGAGAGCCAGCGGCACATCGCGGGCCGTTTCGCGATGAAGGGCCGCGTCAGCGACCGGCTGCTGTTCGCGGACATCCCGTACACGCGCGGCGAGTACACCGGCTCCCCGCTGGTCGGCGGCGCCCTGGCCGTCCTGGAGTGCCGCACCGAGCAGCGGGTGGCCGCCGGTGACCACACGCTGGTCATCGGCCGGGTCCTGACCGCCGCCGTGCCGAGCGCGGAGGGCGGCCCGCTGACGTACTTCCGGGGCCGGTACCGGCAGTTGGGCTGAGGAAATCTTTGGCCCGTCCACGGGCCGCCTGCCTAGGGTGCGCGCATGACCACGACCGGCCCGCGCCTCGAAGAGATCACCCCCGTGAATCTCGACGCCGCCCTCGGCATCCACGTCCGCCCCGACCAGGAACACGCGGTCGCCCCGGTCGTGAAGTCGCTTGCCGAGGCCTACGTCCATCCCGGGATCGCCTGGCCCCGCCTGATCCTCGACGGCGACCGCCCGGTCGGCTTCCTGATGGCCTGCCTCGGCATCGACTGGTACGGAGACGGCAGCGAGATCCGCTCGGGGCTGTGGCGGCTGAACATCGCGGCCGGTGAGCAGGGCAGGGGGTACGGCCGTTTCGCCGTCGAGTCGGTGGCCGAGGAGCTGCGCCGGCGCGGCACCGAGAAGTTCTACGTCACGTGGCACCCGGGGCCGGACGGCCCGGAGGACTTCTACCTGGGCCTCGGCTTCCGCCCGGACGGGGAGAACAGCGGAGGCCAGACGGTAGGCGTGCTGGAGCTGGACTAACCCCAGTTCCGCGCGGAGCGCCCCTGCTTCGTCTCCGAGCGCTGCTTCTTCTGCCGCAGGCGGCGCTCGTTGATGCCCCGGGGGATCCGGGTGGGCTTGCGGGGCTTGGGCGGGGGCGCGGTGGCCTCGGCCAGCAGGGCGGTGAGGCGGACGGCGGCGGCCTCGCGGTTGCGCCACTGGGAGCGGTGCTCGGAGGAACGCACGGTGACGACCCCGTCGACCAGACGCCCGGCCAGCCGCTCCAGGGCCCGCTGCTTCCACACCGCGGGCAGTGCCTCGGTCTTCGCCAGGTCGAAGCTCAGCTCGACCTTCGAGTCGCTGGTGTTGACGTGCTGCCCGCCCGGCCCCGACGACCGCGAGAAACGCCACATGAGCTCGGCCTCGGGCAGCGAGACGGAGCCGCGGATGACGTGGGAACCGGACATGCCGTCCATGTTCCCGCTTCTGTCCCGTCCACGTCACCCGAATAATCGCGAGTAAAGAAAGTAAAGGAGCTGGAACCTCGCGTACCCCTCTCGACGTTCAGGGGGGTAGCTGTAGCTTCTTTGCCGTACTGCCGCATGTAAACGAGGGAAGGGACTCCCAACAATGGCTGTAAGCCTGTCCAAGGGTGGCAACGTCTCGCTCACCAAGGAGGCTCCGGGCCTGACCGCCGTCACCGTGGGCCTCGGCTGGGACGTCCGCACCACCACCGGCACGGACTTCGACCTCGACGCCTCCGCGATCGCGGTCAACACGCAGGGCAAGGTCTACTCGGACGCCCACTTCGTCTTCTTCAACAACAAGCAGACGCCGGACAACACGATCGTCCACACCGGCGACAACCGCACGGGCGAGGGCGCCGGCGACGACGAGGCGATCAACGTCAACCTCGCCGCCCTCCCGGCCGACATCGACAAGATCGTCTTCCCGGTCTCGATCTACGACGCGGAGAACCGCTCGCAGAACTTCGGCCAGGTCCGCAACGCCTACATCCGCATCGTCAACCAGGCCGGCGGCGCGGAGATCGCCCGCTACGACCTGTCGGAGGACGCGGCGACGGAGACGGCCATGGTCTTCGGCGAGCTCTACCGCAACGGCGCCGAGTGGAAGTTCCGCGCGGTCGGCCAGGGCTACGCCTCGGGCCTGGTCGGCATCGCCCAGGACTTCGGCGTGAACGTCTGACGGACGCCTGAGCGTGTCGCGGGAAGCCCCCCGGGCCGGACGACCGGCCCGGGGGCTTCGCCCTCAGGAGGCGCCGGAACTTGGCCGCCCGCAGGCTTCGCCCTCAGGAGGCGCCGGGAGCTGCGCCGCCCGGGGGCTTCGCCCTAAGGGGCGCGGGGAACTGCGCGACAAGCCACACCCCACCCGCACCGGACAAAGCACCCGAGCCCCTGCGGCGCATCGAAGCCCCCCTCCACCAGGGACACGTCTCCCCATGAGCCTCGACCCCCTGCCCGCAGGCCCCCTGGCCGATCCTCTCCTCGCGGAACTGACCGCCCTCTACGCGTCCAACTCCGCGTTCCACCGCCTCACCGGCGACTTCCCCGACCCGGAGGGCATCCGCCCCGAGCAGGTCGCGGCCGCCCTGGCGCAGGAATGGGAGCTGCCCGGTACCGAGATCCTGCTCGCCCGCAGCCTCGGCCGTCTGACCGGCATCGCCGTCACCCTCGCCCACCACCCCGACCCCGCCGACCCGGACCCCTGGATCGGCCTGCTGATGGTGGACGCGAGCCTGCACGGCCAGGGCCACGGCCGCCGCCTGGCCGCACTCGTGGAGGACCGCTTCCGTGCGGCCGGCCGCACCGCCGTCCGCCTGGCCGTCCTGGCCGACAACGCGAAGGCCCTGGCCTTCTGGACCGCCCTCGGCTACGGGGTCGTCGACCACCGCGAGGACAAGCGGCTGGGACGCCCCTGCGCGGTCCTGCGCAAGGAACTGACCGGGCCCTGAGGCCTCACGGCTGCTCCGGCTTCCCCTCCCCGTACAGCCACTCCTCCCAGACCCCCTCCAGATCCTTCCCGGGCGCCTGCTTCTCCACGTAGGCCGTGAAGTCGGCGGTGTCGGCGTTGCCGTGCCGGTACCTGGCCGCCCACCCCCGCAGGATCGAGAAGAACCGGTCGTCCCCGACGGCCTGCCGCACCTTCTGCAGCACCATGGCCCCCCGGAAGTACACGGGCGGGTCGGAGATCTGCCCGGCGCTCGGCGGGTCCGCCGGCGGGAAGTCCCAGATCTCCTCCGCGGCCTCCTCCGTGTCGAAGTGGGCGCCGGAGTACACCGCGTCGAACGTCTCCTGCGCGCTGTCCCCGCCGTGGTCCTCCTCCCACAGCCACTCCGCGTAGGTCGCGAACCCCTCGTTCAGCCACATGTCCCGCCAGCTCTCGGGCGTGACGGAGTCGCCGTACCACTGGTGGGCGAGCTCATGGACGAGCAGCGGGATGTCTGGGGCGCCGGGGAAGACCGGGCGGGTCTGGGTCTCCAGGGCGTAGCCGACGGAGGCCGCGCTGTCGACGATCGCGCCGGTGGAGGAGAAGGGGTACGGCCCGAACCTCCGCTCCGACCACCGCAGCACCTCCGGGATCCGCCCGAGCACGGGCCGGCTCGCCGCCGCCTCGGCCGGGTCGACGGCCGTGTACAGGGGCAGGTCCCCGGCCCGGGAGCGGCTGATGTCGAAGCGGCCGATCGCGAGGGTGGCGAGGTAGCTCGCCATCGGCTCGCCGCTGTGCCACACGAACGTCGTACGGCCCCGCGCGGTCCGCTCGCTGCGCAACTCCCCGTTGGAGACGGCCTGCAGCCCCTGGGGCACGGTCACCGCGAGGTCGTAGGCCGCCTTGTCGGAGGGGTGGTGATTGCCGGGGAACCACGCCATCGACCCCGTCGGCTCGCCGAGCGCCAGAACCCCGTCCGTGGTGCGCAGCCAGCCCTCCTGGGAGCCGTCCGGGTCGGTGACGGTCTCGGGCGTTCCGGAGTAGCGGACGGTTACCCGGAACGTCTCGTCCCGGTCGATGTCACCGTGCGGCCGGACCGTGAGCTCCTGCCCGGCGCGGTTCCAGCGCGCGATCTCGCCGCCGACGGTGACCTTCTCGACCTCCATGCCGAGCAGGTCGAGGTTGAACGCGGAGAGGTCCTTGTCCGCGCGGGCGGTGAGGACGGCCGTGCCGGTGAGGTGGTGGGCGCCGGGATCATAGGCGAGGCGCAGGCCGTAGTGGGTGACGTCGTAGCCGCCGTTGCCGGCCTTCGGGAAGTACGGGTCGCGGACGCCGGAGCCGCCCGGGGTGCCGTGCACTCCGCCGCCGCACGCGCCGAGGACGAGCGCGCAGGCGAGCAGGGAGGCCGCGGGCAGCGCGGGGACAAGACGTACAGATCGGGCCACGCTCGTGATCCTACGATCGCGTGACACCATCACCTCCGTGCTCGACATCGGCTACGCCCTCTCCAACCGCTTCCCCGACCCGCCGCAGACGGACTACCGCCGCGCGGACGTCCGGGCGCTGCGGCACGACCTGTTCTGCGGGGACGTCTATCTCGCGGACACCAAGACGGACCACGAGGTGTCCACAGCCTGGGGATGGGTGCCGGTGCTCGACTTCGCGTGGGCGCTGTGCGACATCGTGGAGCGCATCGACCGGGACCCGGCGGGCTCGCGGGCGTCCCGCCCGCAGCGGGCGGAGCTGGACTTCACCGAGTCGACGGACCGGATGCTCTTCGAGCGCCGCTTCGGCTGGGTGGACATCGAGGCGGACTGGATGCCCGCGGAGGAGCCCGCGCTCACCGTCTCCCACACCGAACTGCGCCGCGAGTCCCGGGACTTCCTGCACGACCTGATCGCCGACCTCACCGACCTCCACGAAGACCTCGCGGAGAACCCGGCGATCTGGACCCTCCAGGCCCGCCTTCCCCGGGTCTCCTGACGCCTTCCGGCGAACGCGATGACACCATCACCGGTGATCGGTACCTGACACGGGGAGAGCGGGAGCATGACCACTAGGCGCGTGACGTACCACCTGAACCACCAGGTGCACCCACCGGCCGTGGTCGGCGAAGACGAAACGGGGCAGCGCACGTCCGCCCGGCTGAGCCGCGACCTCGACAGTCCTGCTCCGGACCGGCTCCGCTCGCTCCGGGCCTTCCAGCTGCGCGCCGAGGACGGCACACCGGTCGCCCGCGTGATCACCGAACAGCCCCTGGGCACACGGCTGAGCGGGCGCCCGGCGGTGTACCACGTCCTGGATCCCCACGGTGCGCCGTTCGGACGGATCACCTTCCGGCGGCGGCGCGCCTTCCGCTGGGGACGCAAGCGCTGGACCGTGGAGCCGGTTGCCGGGCCCGTCCTCCACGGCTACGCGGGCCGTCTCGTGTGGTGGGCGCTGTGGTGGCCCCTGGGGTTGCCCGTCCGTCTGCTGTTCCTGCTGTGGGTCCTGATGGCGGAGGCCGACGACGGTTTCCGCCCGCCCCGACGCATCATCTGGCGGGACTCCTCCCGCGGCGCCCACCTGGTCTTCCGCGCGGTGGCCGAGGACTACCGGATGCTGCGGCACGAGCTGGACCCGCGCCTGGTCAACGCCCTCATAGCGCTGCACCAGTCCTATGACCCGGCGGAGGGGGCCGGCTCGCTGGGCTGGTACGAAAGCTGAGCCCCTCCGCAGTGACGGGCGGCGCGTCAGCCCTCCACCCTGATCCCCCACTGCGCCGCCAGCACCGGTGCCAGATCCAGCAGTTGTGCCGTGCTGATCACCGCCCCAGACAGCCGGTCCAGTCCGCGGGTGATCTCCAGGGACGCGGCGCCGCGCAGGTCGACGTCCGTGAGGGTCGCCGCGTGCAGGTCGGCGCCCTTCAGGGTGCAGTCGGCGAACTCCACGCGCTCCAGGCGGGCCCCGCCGAAGTCCGGCTCGACCAGGACACAGCCCTCGAAGACGACGTCCCTGAGGCGGGCCGTGCGCAGGTTCAGATAGTCGATCTTGCCGCCGCGGATCAGCACCCGCTCCAGCACCGCCCCGTGCAACTGCGGTCCGCCGAGCCGGGTATCTGTCAGCTCCACGTCGCGCAGGGTCGCCTCGGCGAGGTCGGTCCCGACGCCGCGGACGCCGGTGAGGGTCGAGTCCAGGATCCGGGCGTGCCGCAGCCGGGTCTCGTCCAGGGCGCAGCCCGTCAGGGCACAGTCCATGAACCGGGCGCCCGACCCGTCCTGCCCGGCGAGGTCGGCCTCCCGGAAGTCCAGCCCGTCGTAGTCCCCGTCCGGCTCCAGCCCGCCGCCCTCGTACGGCTCCAGCACCGGCAGCCGTACCTCCGGTCGCCGCGCGCCCTTCACACCCGTACCGCCCGCCGCTCTCCTCGCCATGCCCCCATGCTGCACCCCACCTCTGACAACCGGCCCTGACCTGCACGGACACCGGTGATGTCACATTCCGGGGCCCAGGTTCGGTCGTACTCACAGAAGGCGAACCCGACCCGAGGGAGATCCCCAGCCATGCACCGCATCACCGTCATCGGCGGCGGCCTCGCCGGACTGACCGCGGCCATCACCGCCGCCGAGGCGGGCGCCAAGGTCACCGTCCACGAGGCCCATCACAGCCTCGGCGGCCGGGCGCGCACCGCCGACGGCCCGTACCGGACCAACGAGGGCCCGCACGCCCTCTACAACGGCGGCCCGCACTGGGCCTGGCTCAAGCAGCGCGACCTCATCGGACCGCTCGCCCCGCTCCCGCCCCTGGAGGCCGCCCGGCTCCGGCTGCGGCACCAGGGCGTGCTGCGCCGCACCCCGCCCTTCCCGATGCTGAAGCTGCTGCGCCGGACGGCCCGTCAGGCACCCGTGGACGCCGACTTCCTGACCTGGGCGACGGACATCGCGGGCGAGGAGGGAGCCCGGGCCGCCGCCCACTACTCGGCGGTCGCCCTCTTCCACCACGACCCCGGGTCGCTGTCGGCCGCGTTCGTCCAGGAGCGGCTGCGCCGCGCCACCAAGCTGCCGCCCGAGGCGCACTACCCGCGCGGCGGCTGGGCGAGCCTCATCGACAGGATGGCCGCCCGCGCCTGGAACCTGGGCGTCCGCATGGAGACGCTGTCCCGTGTCGACACGCTCCCCACGGACACGCCCGTCGTCGTCGCCACCTCCCTCGACGCCGCCCGCCGCCTGCTCGGCGACGACTCCCTGACCTGGCCGAGCGGCCGTACCGCCCTCGTCGACCTCGCCGTGCGCACCCGGCGCGGGGACGCCTTCGCGATCTCCGACCTGGACGCCCCCGGCTGGCTGGAGCGGTTCACCGCCCAGGACCGCACCCTCGCCCCGGCCGGCGAACAGCTGATCCAGGGTCAGATCCCCCTCGCCCCGCACGAGTCCAAGGCCGACGGCACCGCACGCGCCGAGCAGCTGCTCGACCTGGGCTTCCCGGGCTGGCGCGAGCGCGTCACCTGGCGGCGCGAGTCGGTGGCGACCGGCCGTACGGGCGCGGTCGACCCGCCCGGCACCAGCTGGCGCGACCGGCCGGCCGTGGACCGGGGTGACGGGGTCTACCTGGCCGGCGACCAGGTCGCGGCTCCCGGCGTGCTGTCGGAGGTGTCCTTCAACAGCGCCCTGACGGCGGTCTCGCTGGCCCTCGGACGGCGCGAGCTTGACCTCAAGCAAGCTTGAGGTTGGAGGCTGGTCTCAGCGAACGCCCCACCAGAGAGCGAACGTTCACCAGAGGAGTCATCATGCACGCCATCCGGCTGCACGTCTTCGGCCCGCCCGAGAACCTCACCCACGAGCGGGTCGAGGACCCCCGGCCGGGCCCCGGCCAGGTCCGCATCGCCGTACGGGCGGCGGGCGTCCACCTCCTGGACGCCGCCCTGCGCGAGGGCATGCCCGGCGGCCCGGCGGCCGAGCCGACACCGCTGCCGACCATCCCCGGCCGCGAGCTCGCCGGGGTCGTCGAGTCCCTGGGCGAAGGCGTCACCGGCGACTGGCTCGGCAAGCGGGTCGTCGCCCACCTCGGCTTCGTCCCCGGCGGCTACGCCGAACTGGCCGTCACCGAGGCCGAGCGCCTGCACGAGATCCCCGGGAACCTGGACTTCGCCGAGGCCGTCGCCATGATCGGCACCGGCCGTACGGCGATGGGCATCCTCCAGTTCGCCGACCTCGGCCCCGACTCGGTGGTGATCGTCCCGGCCGCGGCCGGAGGCATCGGCACCCTCCTCGTGCAGTACGCCAAGAACGCCGGCGCGACCGTCGTGGGCCTCGCGGGCGGGCCGGAGAAGACCGCGCGCGTGCAGGCGGGCGGCGCCGATCTCGCCGTCGACTACAAGGACCCCGCCTGGCCCGCGAAGGTCCGTGCGCATCTCGGCGGCCGGAGGGCGACCGTCGTCTTCGACGGCGTCGGCGGCGACGTCGCCCGCGAGGCCGTCGGCCTCCTCGGCCCCGGCGGCAGGCACATCGTCTTCGGCTGGTCCGGCGAGGGCATCAAGGACGGCGAGCCCTACCTCGTCGACGGCGTCTCCGAGCAGGTCCTCGGCCCGGTGATGCTGGGGAAGGCCGGCGGGCCCGACCCCGTCCGCACCCTCGAACTGCGCGCCCTCGCCGAGGCCGCCGCCGGCCGCCTCACCCCGGCCGTGCAGCGCTTCCCGCTCGCCGAGGCCGCGGCCGCGCACCGCGCCCTGGAGAACCGCGGCACGGTCGGAAAGGTGGTGCTGGAGCCATGACCCGACACCCCACCAGCGGCGCAGGATCCGCGGATGCAGGCCGCCCGGATCCATGGTCTTCTGACCAGATGAGTGTCACCCGGACAGGCGATCAGGGCCCTCCCGTGGACACCGACCCGCGCCGCTGGTGGGGCCTGGTCGTCATCGCCCTGGCCCAGCTCATGGTCGTCCTCGACGCGACCATCGTGAACATCGCCCTCCCCTCCGCCCAGCGCGACCTCGGCATGTCCGACGGCAACCGGCAGTGGGTGATCACCGCCTACACCCTCGCCTTCGGCGGGCTGCTCCTGCTGGGCGGCCGGATCGCCGACCTGGTGGGCCGCAAACGCACCTTCGTGATCGGGCTGATCGGCTTCGCCGCCGCCTCCGCGCTCGGCGGCGCCGCCACCAGCGCGGGCATGCTCTTCGGCGCCCGCGCGCTCCAGGGCGCCTTCGCCGCCGTCCTGGCCCCCTCCGCGCTGTCCCTGCTGACCACGACGTTCACCGACCCCAAGGAACGCGGCAAGGCCTTCGGCATCTACGGCGCCCTGGCCGGCAGCGGCGCCGCGATCGGCTTCATGGTCGGCGGCCTGCTCACCGAGTACCTGGACTGGCGCTGGTGCCTCTACGTCAACGTGCCCATCGCGATCATCGCCGTGCTCGGCGCCCTCGCCCTGCTGCACGACCGCCCCGGCCACACCGGCGCCCGCCTCGACGTCCCCGGCGTCCTGCTCGGCTGCGGCGGCCTCGTCGCGATCGTCTACGGCTTCAGCGAGGCCGAGTCCCGGGGCTGGAGCGACCCGATGGTGCTGTCGCTGTTCGCCGCCGGCATCGTCCTGCTCGCGGTGTTCGTCTGGTGGCAGTCCCGGGCGCCCAGCCCGCTGCTGCCGCTGCACATCATCCGCGACCGCAACCGCGCCGGCTGCTTCCTGACCATGGCACTGGCCGTGATCGGCATGTTCGGCCTGTTCCTGTTCATGACGTACTACCTCCAGGCCGTTCTCGCCTACTCCCCCGTCAAGACGGGCCTGGCCTTCCTGCCCCTCACGGCCGCGATCATCGTCGGCTCGACCCAGATCTCCGCCCGGCTCCTGCAGCGCGTGCCGCCGCGCATGCTGATGGTCCCCGGCATGGTCCTGGCCGCGACCGGCATGGTGCTCCTCACCCAGATCACGACGCACTCCTCCTACGCCTCCGAGATCCTGCCCGCCCTGCTGCTGCTCGGCCTCGGCATGGGCCTGACGTTCATGCCGGTCTTCGCCACCGCCACCGCGGGCGTCGCCCCGCAGGACTCGGGCGTGACGTCCGCGACGGTCAACACCTCGCAGCAGGTCGGCGGCTCCATCGGCACGGCCCTGCTCAACACCATCGCGACGACCAGCACCGCCACGTACGTGGCCGCGCACCTCACCGACCCGTCCGACCGCACCCGGGTGATGCGGGAGGGCGTCGTCCACGGCTACACCGTCGCCATCTGGTGGGCCGCCGGCATCATGCTGCTGGCCGGGCTCGTCGCGGGCCTGATGGTGACGAAGAAGGCCCCGAAACACGGCACCCCGACGGACACACCGGTACCGGAACCGGTGGCCTGAGGGGCGGAGGCGCCCAGGCGGAAATTCGCATGCCCCACCCCGCCCGCCCCATTACCGTGCCGGGAGTGATCGACATCCCCCGGGAACTGGCGGCATCACAGGAGAGGTTCAACGGCGAGGCGGGCCGCGCCTTCATCACCGGGCTGCCCGAGCGGACGGCCCACTTCCTCGACCACTGGGGCCTGAGGCCCGACGGCCCCCCGATGCACGGCGTCTCCGCCCTGGTCGTGCCGGTCGTCAGGACCACCGACGGCACCCCGGCGGTCCTCAAGCTCCAGATCCTCGACGAGGAGAGCGAGGGCGAACCGGTCGCGCTGCGCGTCTGGAACGGCGACGGAGCCGTCCGCCTCCTCGACCTCGACGAGCCCACCGGCACCATGCTGCTGGAGCGCCTCGACGAGACCCGCATGCTGTCCCACCTGCCGGACCCCCACCAGGCCGTGCTCACCATCGCCGAGCTCCTGGCCCACCTCACGTCCTTCCCGGCCCCACCCGGCATGCGCCGCCTCGGCGACATCGCGCAGGGCATGCTCGACCGGACCCCGTGGGCCCTCGACCGCATCCCCGACCCCGAGGCCCGCCGCATCGTCGCCGACTGCGCGGCCGCCGTACGCGAGGTCGTGGACGACCCGGGCGACCGCCTCCTCCACTGGGACCTCCACGACGAGAACGTCCTGGCCAGCACCCGCGCCCCCTGGCTGGCGATCGACCCCAAGCCCCTCGCCGGCGACCCCGGCTTCGAACTCTGGCCGGCCCTCGACAACCGCTACGACCCCGACGACATCCTCTGGCGCTTCGACGCCATGACCGACACCCTCGCCCTGGACCGCCCCCGAGCCCACGCCTGGACCCTCGCCCGCCTCCTCCAGAACACCCTGTGGGACATCGAGGACGCCCGCCCCGTCGACGACGGACAGCTGGAGATCGCCCGACGGCTGCGCGGTCACGTGCGCTGACCGCCGCCACCGTCGACGACGAACCCCCAGGTCAGAGCACACCTGACCTGGAGGGGGCGTGGCTGTGCTCACCTACCCGGCCGTCGACACCTCCAGAGCGGCTGACGCAGCGTCCACCACGGAGGGCCAGGCAGGGGAGGCCAGAAACCGTTCGTCCGGCTGGTCACGGCCGACCTCGTCCAGAGCACGGGTCAGTTCGCCGGCCAGTCTGCTCATGGCCTCGACCTCCGCCTCGCCGGCCAGGGTCCTGCCGAGCGCGGCCCGCGGGTCGGCGAGCACCGTGGTGTCGTCGTAAAGGATGTTGACGGTAAGCGTGAGATCGTCGTAATAGTCCGCCGACGGGTACCGGTGGTCGACCCATACACGCTGCTGGTACGCCGGATCCGCCAGAGCACGTACGGATGCGATGATCTCCGCGCGCATGTCGGGGAGCGTGATGTCATGTCGTGCTGTCACGGCTTGTTCCACGCCTTCCACTTCAGCCATTCGTCCAGGGCAATCGATCCCACCTGTCCAAGGACGCCATGCGACGCATGGGCGAGTTCTTCGTGCCCGCGCCCGGCGCCGCCGCATCCGCTGACGACAAAACCCCAGGTCAGAGCGCTCTGACCTGGGGTTTCAGCAGAGCCCCCTGTCGGATTCGAACCGACGACCTACGCATTACAAGTTGTCCGATCTTGGTCCGGGACTGTCCATTAGCGTCCGCCGACAGACTCAAGCCACAGGTCAGGCGCAGTCTCGGACTGACGCGGATGGTGGTGAACAGCTCCGGATTCGCACTTTACTGAGACCCCAACTGAGACCTATGAGGAGGCTGGCTCAGCCCTTACCTCACTGCACGCGGTTGGATGAGATCGACAGTCACAGCCGGTGCACGTGGTCATGACGAGGACGCTGATCCGGCCTGCGCTCCCGCAGCGCCATCTGTCGAGGCGCCCACAGGTGGACCTGCGATTATCGCCTTCGCCAAATCCGCCAATACTTCGGTCCTCTGCTCAGCATCGAGACCCCCGTCCCGCACCATGCGCTCAGCGGCCAGGTACCGCGAGAACTCCAGTGGTTGCTCAAAGTAGGCATGTAGATGCCCCGCAGCGACTTCCGCTGACTTCACGAAGGTGCGGCTCACATAGCCAGCTAGGGCCGCAGCCACCGCGCCCAAGCCCCCAGCTACAACAGACCCAGCCGTCGTGCTCGCCCTGAGAGCCACCAAGACGAAGGCCACAAGCAGCACGAACCCCGCTCCGCTGGCCATCTGCGCGTTCCGGAAAGATCGCCTCGCTTGCCCCAGCGCGATCTCGTGATAGAGATCCAGGCGGGAGTGTGTAACACCCCATAGCGCTGGCAGTGTCAGGGCAGCTCCACCATCACCCTCGTGTGTGCTGGCCTCCTGGGCGTGGTGGCGGAGCGCATCGCCCAACAGGCGTTCGGCGTCGCGCAGCCGCTCTCTCCCCTCAACGACATGAGGGCTCTCGGTATTCACCGGTGCCATAGAGAGCAGGGCCAGAACAAACCCCCCCACGGCCAACAGCAAACCGGTGAGGCCTACGGCTTGAGCAGCACCCAAGGTCACAGCGCGCGTCTTAACCAAAACCACGCCCCCGACCACCAGCGCACTGCCGACCACCATCAGCACACCTGCAAGGTTGCGGCGCCATCTCATGGACTGGCCACTCGCATCAGTCGACGAACTTCTCCCCATAGCCGATCAGCTTGAAGGCGTCATGACGAACCGTCCACCACTCGAGACAAGATGATCTTCAGAGAGGGGGAAGCCAACCGCCGGTAGGAGGAAGATCCCAAAAACGCGGGGGTGTCAGTGCCTCGCATTAACGTCCGACCCGTGATGGCGACTCAACCCCTCCCCGTAGCAGTGCACTTGATCTACTCACGTATGAGACGACATGGAGGGTGTCTCGTATAGGGGGCGTACAGGACACGGAAGCCGCCGCCCCGGCCGGCGGGCCCCGGCGTCGGGTCGACAATGCGCACCCCTTCCACGTGGTCGGGACGGTAGTAGCTCGTCAGCGTGTGCGTCGGCTGCGAGCCCTCCTTAACCACGTGTGCACGTTGTCTGATCTTGGTCCGGGGGGGTGTACGTGAACGTCCGGGAACTGAGCCCCACGCCTGCTCAGAGCAGGTTCCGGGCTTCAGCGGACGATGCCGGACACGACCGGATCTTGGAGGGATTGAGACCACAATTGAGACTGGGTAGACGCGCGAAGGCCTCCAGCCGCTTCTGGTTGTCACGCTTCTGGCCGGAGCGAGCGCGCCCGCGTCTTACGACGCAGGCCCGTGGTGCCCGCCCCAAGCGCTCGCAAGGGAGCTGAGCGCTGACGCCCCTAGGCAAGCCCTGCGATCCTGGCCACGTGAGGTTCACGCATGCATGACGTCGGAACCCACGTTGCCAGTAGCCTTGTTGGCTACGTACCGGGGCCGACCACGGGGAAACAGTGGACTCCTTTGACCTTCACAAGCTCACTGACATTGATTTTGAGTCCCTCTGCAAGGACGTACTCGGAGAGGTACTTGGCGTCAGACTGGAGATCTTCGCGAAGGGGCGCGATGGAGGTATCGATCTTCGGTACATGTCGGAGTCCGGATCAAGCATAATCATCCAATGCAAGCACTGGGTCAAAAGTGACCGAAAGAGCTTCATTCGGCGAATGAAGAGCGATGAATTTCCCAAAGTGGCCAAACTGAAGCCGACGCGATACATCGTGGCGACCAGTGTCTCAATGAATCCACAGGCCAAAGAAGCTCTACAGAAGGAATTTTCGCCTTTCATCCGATCGCCAGCAGATATCTGGGGACTCGAAGACATAGCCTCCTTCATCAAGGGTCGCTCAGATATCGTCAGGCGCCATATCCGCCTGTGGTTGAACGACGCCACTGCCCTAGAGGCGGCCCTGTCACGCAATATCCTATGGCGGTCTGAACATTTCGCAGAGGAGATTCTAGAGACGCTCAAAACTTATGTACCTAACGATAATTTCCGCCAAGCGCTCGGCATCCTGGAAGATGCCCATGTGTGCATCATCTCCGGCTTGCCTGGCGTAGGCAAAACCACTTTGGCGCAGATCCTCGCAGCAAATTACGCTGACCAGGGATATGAGCTAATCCACATCTCGGAGGATATCGAAGACGCCTATAAACTTTGGATTAAGGGTGGCCGTCAAGTTTTCATCTATGACGACTTCCTTGGTCAAAGCGTTCTTGGTGATAAGCTGCACAAAAACGAAGATCAGCGGCTTATCTCAGTCATGAAAAGAATTAAGGGGGACGCGTTCAAGCGTCTCATTTGCACCACACGCGGATATCTCTTGGAGCAGGCTCGACAGAAGTACGAACGACTTCATAATGAGGACTTCGATCCCCTGACGTTCACCGTCTCTGTCGATGGTTACGACCAGGACGTGAAAGCTGAGATCCTGTACAATCACGTATTTTGGTCGGCGTGGCCATCCGAAGCTAAGTCCGCTTTTGCACATCGCGAGAACTATGAGCCGATCATCGCGCACCCGCACTTCAACCCTCGCATCGTATCGGCGACCCTGGCCTCAAGATTTGATCGATGCCTTGGCGAGCCAGCAGCCCAGCTCATCAAGAATCTCAACGATCCGGCACTTGTATGGCGCCACGTCTATGAATTGCAAGTTTCACAGTCCGAACGTGATCTGCTCACCACGTTCTTTTCAATGCGGAACTTTCGCCTCTCCACCCTTGAAAAGGTTCTCCTTGCACGCCCTGGGTGGACACGCTCTCAAGTCAGGCGAAGTATTCAAGTACTGGACGGCACGTTTCTGTCCGTCAAAAAGCACTACCTTACATTCCACAACCCATCTGCGGCCGAGTTCGTTGCTGCGGAAGTCTTCGGAGATACGTCGATTGTGCGCGACATTTTGTCGCACCCTTATGCGTTCGAGCAGGTGGAGACCCTCTGGTATCACTACAAGACGAGAATGGATGGACGCGAGTTCGTTGGCTTCGTAACGAACGAATTTACCGATCTTCTGGTGAGCGCAATTTTGCACTCTCTTGATTCGGACGAGGAACTCTATAAGAGCGAATTGTCCTCCGCTCGGGTTTTGACTGCTCTTGAAGTGGCGGAGTTCTGTGGTCATTCAGAATTGATTAGGCGCGTGGTGCGGACGCTCTCCACCCAAGGGGTCATCTACCGGATTCCTTCTGTGGAAAACATTGTGCAAGTGATCAGACTGACACAGCACTCGCGAACCCCTGAGATCAGATCGCGCCACCATGACGTTCGCTTGGAGGGACTGACCTCCATCCTGAATCGAGAAGAAGGGCCCGCAGCACCGGTGAAAGCAGCGCTTTATGCAACTGAACTACGTGATCTTCTTGATGCGTCGATGTTGCGGGAGATCTACCACCAAGCAGTTGAGGCCACTTCGGAAATCCTTCGGGAATACGACGACGGGTGGGGTGACGTAGACGAAGATGACCTGGAAATTGCATTGCAGTTTGCCTCAACCCGCCAGAATCCAGACAAAATTTGGCCGGGATCTGAGAACCTGATGAACACTCTGGAGATTAAGGAGTGGCGAGGAATTAGCGGTGCAGACGCGGAAGACGAATACGAGGAAGAAGAGTGGGACGAGTACAGCATGGAAGGGGATGACACACACCTACTCATGCAGTCACTATCCTCATTTGGCGCCGAAGTCTATTAATTGGGGAGTTCGCATTCCATTTCCGGTCACGGCATCTGCTGAAACAGGGAACTTCAGGTCTCAATGGTGGTCCGGCGCTAACTCGCCAGCGACGGCGCCGACCGCTCCGCAGCAGTCACGAAACGTGCGAGGCTTGGGGCTGACGACGGGCGAGCGTAGAGGGAGAGCGAGTGTCGCAGCGGGCCAACCCTCGGGGGACCTTCCTGAAGATTGCCGACTTTGTGAAGCGGCAGATCGAGGCGGACCCAGACATGGCGGAGCTTCCGTCCCTGACTGAGGTCATGCGCGACCACCAGGTCTCGCGAGGGGTCGCCCTCCGGGCATTCGGTGTGCTGCGACAGGAAGGCTTGGCCGAGCCGGTGCCTGGCGAGAGGTGGCGCGTCGTGCGCGCAGGTGCGCCAGGCGACCGGCGCCCGCTCGATCAACGGATCGCGGACATCATCACGGCTGAGGGACTCGAAGTAGGGGCAGCATTCCTGAGCGCTTCCGCGCTGGCCGAACGGTTCGGGGTCTCACGCCCCACAGTGACCAAGGCTCTGGAGAGGTTGGAGACCGCCGGCGTGTTGGCGGGGGGCCGGCAGGGCAAGGTGCGGACGGTCCGCGCTGTGCCGACGCGAGAGGAGCGTTCGTAGCTTGCCGAAATTGACGGAGTGGGCCTACCCCTTGGCTGAGTCCCTGCTCGCCGAGCCGTTGCCGCGGCGGTGGAAGCACTGCCTTGGAGTCGCCGAGAGGGCCCGCGCAATCGCGCTCATCCTCGACCAGGACGCCGACCTACTGGAGGCGGCGGCGGTCCTGCACGACATCGGCTATGCCCCGGACCTGGCCAAGACGGGCTTTCACCCACTGGACGGTGCGCGCTACCTCCGCGACGTGGCTGGCGCCGACGAACGGGTCATCAACCTGGTCGCCCACCACTCTTGCGCCTGGATGGAGGCGGAAGCGCGCGGCATGCGCGAGGAGCTGGAGAGCGAGTTCCCTCGCGAGAGCGCGCACCTGAACGACGCGCTCTGCTTCTGCGACATGAACACCACGCCGGACGGCACGCCCACGAACCCGATCGACCGGATCAACGAGATCACCGGCCGGTACGGGCCCGAAAGCCTGATCGGGACGTTCATCCGCCAAGCCGAACCCGAGATCCTGGCCTGCACGTCCCGCGTGCTCGAACGCGTCGCCGCGGCCAAGCGTCAGCCGATGTAGGGCGCTGTGCGCGCCTGATCCATGGCGTGCTCGATCCGGAGCCGCATCGTGGGGTGCACGTCCAGCCTCGTCAGGTCCGCGGGGTCGACCCAGCGGACCTGAGTCGTCTCGTTGCTCGTGCGGAGTTCGCCGCCGATCGGCCGGGCGCGGAAGCAGATGCTGAACTGCTGGCGCACCTCGCCATCGTCGTACTGCATCACGTGTCCGGGGTCCGTGTAGAGCCCGGACACGTTGACAACCTCCGCCTTGATCCCGGTCTCTTCCCAGACTTCGCGCACAACGGTGTCGCTGATCGACTCCCCCACGTCGTGACCACCACCGGGCAGTGCCCAGCGCCCGTTGTCGGAACGCTGAATCATCAGCACCTGTCCCGCGTCGTTCTGCACGAACGCGACGACGGACGGCACAACCGAGTTGGCCGGTGGGGCATCGGGGTCGTGCAGGTAGTCGATACGTCCCATGGTTCAGGCTCCCGTGATGCTCGCTATGTCCTGCTCGGTGACCGGGCGGGCGTTCTCCCAGGTGTGTTCGATGCTATTCGCGTACGTGTCGAACATGCCGCCGCCCGGCAGACGGCGCAGATGGAGGACGGGTGCCATGAAGGCGCCGATGCCGTAGACGTGAGGGTTCACCAGCATCTCGTCGTCGGCCCGGTAGATCGAGTTGTAGAGCGTCGAGTCGTGCAGCCGGAAGCCGATGTCCGGATGGCTCCTCATGAGGGCGCGGTAGTGGAGCAGGGCGTTGCGAATCTTGCCGTCCATGATCTGGTGCCCCTCGTCGATGCCGCGCTGTCGTACGGCAGCGCACTCGGGGTCGCCGAGCAGGATGCGCACCTGGGCTCCGGCTTCTACCTTCGCCTTCACGAGGTCATGGAACAGCGGGTCCTCGGAGAGGAACAACCCGGAGTAGACGAGCACGTCCAAGTTCCGCTCAGCGCGGCCGTAGAGCTCTCGCCAGAGCCCTGGTGGCACCGTATGACGATGCGGGTAGACGGTCGCTATCTCGGCTTTGGACAGGTCCGCCGCGCTCTCGATGGTCCGGCCGTCTTCCCAGATCGTCGTCACGTCGACCTTGAGCGCTGCCGCTGTCGCGTACTGGTGACGCCGGTACGGCACCTTCCCTTGCGTGATCCAACGCTCGACTGTTTTCGGGATGACGCCGATCTCTTCAGCCAGGTCCTGAACAGTCATCCCGCGCGCTAACAGAGCCGACCTCAAGCGCTCGTTGGACATCTACACCCCCCGAGGGACTTGTAGGGACTTCTTGAGCGTAGTCAGCGCTCCCCAAGGTTTCCAAGGGTGCGGTTACGAACGCCCCTGACCTGCGGCGATTCTGATCGTGCGCCAAGAAGTTCCGGACGCAAAAGCACGAGGTTCCGTCGCCGTACTTGACGGACCCTCATGCAGTACCTGTAAAACAGGTACTGCAACGAACGCAACACCTCGGTCGGAAGGCGGCTTCATGCCGCCTGCGCAGAAGGCGGGGACGCTGCAATCCCGCTGAAGGCCAGGCAGAACAGGGTTTCGGCCCGTACTGGCGAGGTGGCCCGGCGACCGCGAGCAACGGCCGGAGGGTGGGGACGCGGTCCCCCTTGCAGTGATTCATCCCTGTTGATCTCGCCTGAGAGGCATTCCAGTGCACCGATGAAGACCTTGGGCGCCCCCGTGTTGGACCGGCCGGCGGGCGCCAGTACGCAAACCGGGTCCGTGAGCGGAACGCTCGCTCGCGGCCGAACCGGTCCGCTCTCTACCTGCCATCGCAGCGGCTAGCGCTGCGGCCGGTTGCCTCCCTCGCCCGTCCGGGCCCGCACATCGTGCGGAGTCCGTACGGGCGGGGCGCGGGGAGCCGAGACAACCCGGCTTCAACGGCAAGCGGCCCCCGGGGTGCCACCCGGGGGCCGCGCTCGGGCCGTTCACCCTTCGAGAGGAACACGACCCATGAAGATTGTCCCCCTTCACCCGCTGTCCGACATCGACGTGAACCAGCAGGACCGCGAGCCGACGGCTGCGGAGCTGAGCGCCATCGCGTACGAGACGCCGCTCATCGAGGCGGAAGTCGAGTTGCTGGACGTCCGTATCGCCTTGATGGACCGGACGCCGACGCAGCTGGACCGCGGGCGTCTGCGCAAGGCTATGCACAAGGTGCTGGCCGAGCGCGTAGCGCTGGCCAACCGCCTGGCCCCGGGGGAGGCGGCGTGATCCGCATCGTCACCGCGGCCCGCCTGGAACGGCTGGAGGCCGACGCGAGCGCGGCCCGCGGGTGGGCCCGGCAGGTCAGTGGGGCGGCGAACGAGGCGTTCGGCCGGCATGTGCGGGAGCTCTTCGCCGTCACCAATCGCGCGGAGCGAGCGGAGACGACCACCTCTGAGGTGGGCGTGATCCTGGCCCGCGCGTTGGAGGAGCTGTCTGCCGCGCAGCAGGAGTTGCTGCTGCGGGACATCGAGATGCGCCGGCTGCGGGCCGAGCTGGAGGGCGAGTCGCTGGAGGGTCGGACGCTGACGGTGCTGCTGCACCACGGCGAGCCGCACACCATCTACGCCTCCCGCGAGGACGCCCACGCCGACACCGCCACCCACGGCATGCCGACGGACCACGTGTGGAAGCGCTGCGATGAACGCCCGGCCGCTGAGTTCAAGTGGCGGTGCGAGGCGTTCATCTACAACCCGGCATCCAACGGCTTCCGCCGCGCTCAGATGCCCGTCCCGAAGCCGATCGAGGGGGCGGCGTGAACAGTGTTCAGACGCGTTCAGCGGAGCACGCACTGTCGGGTGGCACGTGGCTAATCGTGTGCGGGGCGATGCTGTACTCGATCCTCACCGTCACGCCGTTGATGGCCGCGCACACGGCCGAGGAGTGGGACTGGACGGCGCCGATCCTGCCCCTCGTGGTGGACGCAGCAGTCGTGATCGTGGTGAAGCTCGATGACGTGCTGGCCCGTGTGGGCGGCGACGGCGGACGCTGGCCCATCACGCTGCGGTGGATGACCGGCCTGATGACCCTTGCCCTCAACACGGCCGACTCCGCCCTGAAGAAGGACCTGGTCGGCGTGGCAGTGCACTCGGTGGCTCCGCTGCTGCTGATCGTCACGGCGGAGACCAGCCTCGCCTACCGGCGGGCGATCGCCGCCGCCGTGGCGGCCCTGGAAGGTCAGCAGCGAGCCGAGCGGGAGCGGCGCGAGCAGCAGGCCCGGGAGCGCGCCGAGCAGGCTCGTGCCGAGGCCCGGGAGGAGCGTGAGCACGCCGCGCAGTTGGCGCGTGAACAGCGTGAGCACGAGGCCCGCATCGCCCGCGAGCAGGCGGAGCGGGAGGAGCGGCAGCAGCGCGAGGAGCGTGCGGCCCGACAGCGGGCCGAGGCTGCCGAGCGGGAGGCTCGTGAACGCCGTGAACGCGAGCGTGAACAGCGTGAGCAGGAGCGGCTGCGCCGTGAACAGCAGGCCCGGCAGCAGGCTGAGGCCGAGCGGCGCGAGCGTGCCGAGCAGGCGGAGCGTGAACACCGTGAACGCCAGGAGCGTGCGACCCGTGAACGCGCCGCTCTGCTGGAGCGCGGCCCGGCCGAGGGCAAGCTGCCGGAGGTCGAGGCGCGCCGGATCGTGGCGGCCGGGTTCGAGTCGGGCCTGTCGGTGCGTCAGGCAGCGGAGCTGTGCGGCTGGTCGGTCGGCTGGGTCTCCCAGCGCTACGCCGAGCACCGCGATCCCGGCACCGGCGGGGCTGAGCTGGCCATTGCGGGCAACTGATGGCCAGCCTCCCCGTCTACCGGTGGCGCCTGGCCCCGGACGGGCTGGCCACGCGCCGCCAACTGCGCGCCCTCGGGCTCCGGCCCGGCGGTCAGGACGTGGCCGGCCAGTTGGAGCGTCCGAGGCGCCGCCGCGGCCCGCTGGTCGCCTACCTCTACTGCATCGAGCAGGCCAAGCCGGTCAGGCCGATGACGCCCGCGAAGTGGGCCGCCCTGGCCAAGGCCAACGCCGCTCGCCGCCTCTGCCCCGAGTGCCGGCGGGATGCCGGATACGTCATCCCGCCCTCACTCGGCATGTGCGCCCCGTGCGCCTACCCCGACGAACAGCGCGCCGCCGCCTGAACCCCTTCTACTTCACCGGGAGTTCCGCTGTGTCCAGCCGTACCCGTACCCGCTCCGTGAAGACGGCGGCGGGTGTCCACACCGTCCGTATCCCGCGTCAGCGCGGCCGCCGCGCCGCCGACCCGTTCGTGATCGTCGTCCCCGAACGCCCCTCCCTGACCCGCGAAGCCCTCGGCTTTGTGGGCCGTGGCCTGTGGACGTTCCGCCATGCGCTCGCACCGACCGGCCTGTCCATGCTCGCGTTCCTGGTGGCCGGGCTGCTGCACCTGATCGCCTGGTGGTCCGCTCTCGTCATCGCCCCGGTGGCGGCCGGGCCGCTGGTCTGGTTGCTGGTGATGCAGCGCCGCCGCCCCGCCCGCAGCGCGGCTCTCGCCTGGCGCATCGGCCTGACCGTGCTCGCCACGGCCGCCGGCGTGTGGCTGGCGCTGGCCGCCGGGTTCGGCCCGCACACCAGCCCGCTGGCCCTGCTGTGGCTGCTCATCCTGATCGCCGCGCAGACCGCGTGGCTCATCATCCGCCCGTCCCGCTGACCTGAGGAGAGTGCCACATGGCTAACAACGGACGCACCAGCGCCGCCAACGCCGTTCGCGGCTTCGCGAATCGGCAGGCGACCCAGCCATTCACCCGCCCTCGCAGCAACAGCGACCACGGCAAGGGCAACAAGTTCGCCAACGCGGGCGCCGCTGCCGGCGGGTTCGTGGGCGCGATGGGGGGATCCTTCGTCCCGCCAATCAACGTCACCGTGAACAACAACAAGTCTGCGGGCGGCTCGAGCGGGCGCCGCCCGCACGCCGAAGCCCTGCTCCCCGCCCCGGAGTTCAGCTCCCCGGCGCAGGTGCGGAACTACTGCAACACCCTGCGGGCCGCGGCCGTGACGCTGTCCATCGAGGTCGCCATGGGCACCGAGATCCTCAAGGGTGTACTCGCGGCCGTGCCCGACCCCGAGGGACGGGCGTTCGGCTCCCGGATCCGCGCGGCGAAGGTCGCCCGGAAGATGAACAAGGCCGCCGATGACCTGCGCAGCGCCGCGAAGAACGCCGCCGCCTGCTACGCGACGTTCCAGCAGGAGTTCGAGGAAGAGATCAACCGCATCCGTCACCGTGCCCGCAAGCCGCAGCAGCCGGTCATGAACTGGGCCCAGCAGTAAGGAGGCCGACCCATGGCAAGGAACCACAACGGCCGCCGCGTGCGGCACACCGACTTCCTCGACAACGGCATGGTCGCCGAATACACCGGCCCCGGTCTCCTGCCCGGCCAGTCCCCCGGTGGTGGCGGCACCGTGGGCGCCTACCTCCTGTCCCGGGCCATGCCGCACCTGCCACCGTGGCTGGCCGCCGCCGGCATCGGCATCACCGGCGGACTCGGCAGCCTGAAGTGGGAGCAGAGCGCGGCGGCCGGGGTCGGCCTGACCCTCGCCTCCGTCGCACTCACCGGCGCCACCTGGTGGATGGGCAAGTCCACCACCGCCCAACGGCGCCTGCACTCCGCCATCACCGTGGCGTCCGCGTCCGCGTGGACCACGGCCGCGTGCCTCGCCGGGCCCACCGCCGGGCCGCTGCCCGACCTGTACCTGATGGGCGCACCCGCGCTCGCCCTGTCGTGGAACATCCGCATGATCCTGCGCCGCAACGACGCCCCCACGACCGAGGGCGGAGACAAGGGTCTGCTGGAGAAGGTCGGGCTGGCGCGTGCGCAGATCGGCAACGCCAAGGTGGAGCCGAACCGGGTCACCGCCCCACTCGCGGTGGAGGCCGGGGAGCAGACCAACGACGACGTCTCCAAGGCCCTGGCCCGGATCGCCTCCGCCCTCGACCTGCCCACCTCCGCCGTGCGCTACCAGCCCGACGGCGACTCCAACCGGCGCGGGGACCTGGTCATCGTCCCTGAGGACATGCTCGCTCAGGCCGCGTACTGGGAGGGCCCGTCGAACCTGGGCGGTTCCATCGCCGATCCGCTGGTCATCGGCCGCTACGACGACGGCTCCCCGATGTACCTGTGGCTGCCCGGCGACCCCGACGCCGGCCGCAACGGCACCCACGTCCTCGTCGCCGGCGGCACCGGCTCGGGCAAGGGCGAGACCGCCCTCAACCTCCAAACGGAGATCCTGTCCCGGCGGGATGTACTGCTGTGGCTGTCGGACCCGAAGATGTTCCAGGACTTCCGCCCGCTACTGCCCGGCATCGACTGGGCCGCCGAGGGCGGCACCCCCACCGAGGTCATGGTGGAAGCGATCCAGGCCGTCATCCCCGCCCGCACACGCTGGCTCGGTCAGCACAACTACCGCCAGTGGGTCCCCGCTGCCGCCGAGGTGCAGAACGACGCGAAGCACTCGTGCCGTACGGACGGCCGGGTTTGTGGCTGCGCGGGCATGCCGTACCTGGTGGCCTGGATGGAAGAGGCCGCCAGCACCCTGCGCAACCTCGGCGACGACGCGTTCACCGGCATCGCCCAGGAGGCACGCTCCGCCGGCGTCTCGCTGATCGTGTCCCTCCAGCGGCCCTCGTACGACCAGATGTCCACCAGCACCCGCGCCTCACTGCCCTCCGTGATCGCGCTCGGCTGCGACCCGCGTGACGAGTCGTTCTCCCTGCCCGACACGGTGCTGGACGCCGGCGCCCACCCCGGCGCCTGGGGCAACCGACGCCCCGGCTACTGCTACTTGGTCACCCCGGGCATCGACGAGACCCGCTACGCCTCACCGGGCCGCACCTGGGGATTCGGCCGTGACGCGGTCTCTCGTATGGAGGTCCTCGCCGACTGGGCGCAGCGCAACGGCGCGGGCGCCGACCCCGTCACCGCCGGCGCGGCCTCCAGCGTCGCCGGCAACGCCTACACCGGCCGCCCCACCCCCGACGGTGCCCCCGGGCGCGCCGCCACGGATGAGGACGACATGGACGACGACACCGGATACGGGCCGCTCGCCGACCCCGAGGACGCCGACATCGACCCCGAGGCCGAACTCCCCGAGCCCGAGCAGGGCGACGATGCCCCGCTGTTCGGGCAGGACAGTGGCCGCAAGCCGTCGCCGGAGGAGGCCCGGCGGCTGTTCGCTCAGGCGCTGGAGGAGTTCGAGCGGGCCGGGCACATGGTCGTCGGCCCGAAGGACTTCATGGACTGGTGCGACCGCAACAACCTCTCCCGCCCGTGGGTCTCCGCACGGCTCAAGGAGGCCGCCCTGGAGGGCCGCCTGGAGGCAACGAACACCACCGGCCGGTGGCGCATCGTACCCGCCCTGACGGCCGCGTGACGCCTGACACCGTCACAGCCGCCTGACACCCAAACCCCTAGGCAGACGCGGTGTCACGCATTCCTGACACCACCCGCTGGCACCCCCTGACACCCCACCCGCACGGGCCCGCGCCACCACCATGGCGCGGGCCCGCCGCCATCCCAGGGAGACCCGATGACCGACCCCAACCGGCCCACGGCCGTCGAAGTCCACTACCCCCAACCCGTCACTGTGCATCCGTCGGCCGCGCCGATCGCACCCGTTCAGCCGGGCCACCTCCCGGCCGTGGCGAGCGTGGTCCTGCCCGACGGCCGGGTTGTTACCGGCTACGCCATCGAGCCCGCCAAGCCCGAACCGGTCGCGGCCAAGCCGGCCGTGTCCCGGGCGGCGGTGAACGTCGCCCTCGGGGGCATCGGGTTCCTCGCGGTGTGCGGCGGCCTGCTGCTGCTCACCTCGTTCATCGCGGCCCTGACCGCGTTCATCGGCCAGCTCATCATTCTCGCCGCCGTGGTCTTCGGCGGCTGGATCGCCGTGCAGGTGTTCAGCACGAGCGACCACCAGGGCGGCAACACATTCCACATCCGCAAGGCCGTGATCAAGCGGAACCACTTCCACGGCTGAGCCAGTGTGCTTCGAGCCAGACGCGGTGTTCGGGACGCAGCTGCACGGCCGGGGGCTGACCGTGCAGCTGCGCATAGAGCGGATAGCTGCGGAGGCTTGGGGCCACGTCAATCAGGCCGGAGCGGGGTTCCACAGCAATCTGTCCGAGGTCGAAGAGCCTGTGGATGTCCCGCCGTAGCAGCAGGCCGCCGTAGTCGTGGTGCTCGCCTGATTCGGCGTAGCTGTAGAGATGAGCAGCCTCAAGGGCGGCTGCAGGAGCTGCGCCGGTCATAGCGCACTGCTCACCCTGCTCACGCAGAAGACGGCTACGGAAAGCGCTCTGTCCCACCCGCACCCGCACCTTGGAGACCTTGTGTCCTCTCGGTATGGGAGTGCGTTCATCGTATTCCAGCTCCAGTGGCAGTTCCTCACCGGCGAGTTCGAGAAGAACGTCACGTAGCTTCTCCCACCGCATGGGCCGCATGCTCAGCTGCGAGTTGGGCGAATCGCACAGGGCCCGAAGTTCAGCGCCGGTCAGCAAGCCTTGGCCGTTGATCCAGCTAATGCCGTGGCGTGACCGGTAGGTCGTTACGGTCTTGGTCTTCTTTCCCGGGGTGTCGAACAGGGCTCCGCACTGGTTGCAGCGGCATGCCGGTGTCAGGCGGCTGCGGCGCTTAAAGTCGGCCCGCTTGCACTCGGGACAGAAGTAGACCGTCTTGTCTTCCTTGCCGGTGTCGATCCCGTGGATGACCGAGACACCGATCAGTTCTCTTTTGTCCCAGAGCGCAATGACATCGCCTACGGCCACTTTCGCGTGGTTGGGAACGGTGCTGTCCCAGCTGTAGTGGTAGCGCGGATTGTCGTCATAGCCGTCGTTTCCTCCGTGCTGCCGGTTATCGCCCACAGCCAGCATCAGCCAGGCAGTCGTCACAGCTTCCCTCCCCAAGCACACATGACGGGGCAGCCGCCCTCTCGCCAAAGACCGCGGCTGCCCCATGTCCAGCTCCCATACACAGAACTGGAGACCACCCAGAATGACCCATGCCACTGACATCCGGCGAGTACGCGGCTACCGACCGCGCTTACTGGATGTGTTCTGCTGCCAGGGCGGCGCGGCCAAGGGCTACGCCGACGCCGGGTTCGACGTGACCGGCGTCGACATCGCCCCGCAGCCCCGCTACCCCTTCCGGTTCGTCCAGGCCGAGGCCATCGCCTACGTCTTGGAGCACGGCGCACGGTTCGACTTCATCCACGCTTCCCCGCCGTGCCAGCACGACAGCGAGTGCCAGCGCATCCGTGGCAACGCCCACCCCGACCTGATCGCCCCCACCCGCGCCGCACTCGACGCGACCGGGCGGCCGTGGGTGCTGGAGAACGTGCGCGGCGCGGTGCCCAAGCTTCACGGGCCGGTGTTGCTGTGCGGGCCGATGTTCGGCGTGGAAACCTACCGGCACCGCTACTTCGAGCCCGGCGGCGGCTTCAGCCTCGACCAGCCGCACCACCCCGCACACCTGGTACCGCAGGCCAAGATGGGCCGCCCCGTCCCGCCCAGCCACTACGGGCAGTTCGTCGGCAACTTCTCCGGCGTCGACCTGGCCCGACGCGTCATGGGCGTGCCGTGGATGAACCGCGACGGCATCCGCGAGTGCATCCCCCCGGCCTACACCCGTCACATCGGCCAGGCCGCACTCACCCACCTCGCTACGGGCGTGCTGGAGGCGGTGGCCACGTGAACGCGCGTGTGCTGCCGCTTCGGCGGCCGAACGGTCTGCGGGTGCTGGACCTGTGCTGCGGTGCGGGCGGGCTGTCGATGGGCTACTACCTGGCCGGGTTCGACGTCGTCGGCGTCGACATCCGCCCCCAGCCCAACTACCCCTTCCCCTTCCACCAGGTCGACGGCCTGAAGTTCTGCGCCGAATACGGCCAGGACTTCGACCTGGTCCACGGTTCGTGGCCGTGTGAGCGCTACGCCACCGTCACGAAGTGGCGGGGCAATCCCGACGCGCACCCGGACCTGATCGGCCCCGGACGGAAGGTCATGCAGGCCACCGGGCGGCCGTGGGTCATGGAGAACGTCCCCGAGACCGCCACCGCCGGTGTTCTGCGTCCCGACTACCTGCTGTGCGGCACCCAGTTCGGCCTCAACCTGCGCCGACACCGCTCCTTCGAGACCTCGTGGGGCGGTGGCGGGGACCTGGTCTCGCCGTGCTGGCACCGCAAGGGCCTGCTCGCCTTCGAGCACAAGGGCGAGCGGGCCTACGCCGACGCCATGGGCTGCACCTGGATGACCAACCTCGAAGCCCGCAAAGCCGTACCCCCCGCCTACACCCAGTTCATCGCCACACAGTTCCTCACCCTGGAAGGGAGGACCGCCGCATGAGTAGCGTCCCGTCCCTGCTGGACACCGCGCTGGCTCTGGCCGCGAACGGCGTCCCGGCCCTGCCCCTGCGGGTGGGGAAGGTGCCGTTCGGCAACTGCCCCGACTGCACCGGCAACGCGTGCGGCGGCCGGCCGAACATGAAGAACCCCGGCACCTGCCGGTGCCCTGGCGTCTGCCACGCGTGGGCCGCCGCCACCACCGATCCGGCTGTTTTCACCTCCCCGGTCTGGATGGCTGCGTGGCGGCGGGCCGTCTGCATCGCCTACCACCCCGGCGGAGCCGGGCTGACCGTGGTCGACCTAGACGATGCGGACGCCATCGCGTGGGCCCGCGAGACCCTGCCCGCCACACGGACCGTGGAGACGACGCGCGGTGAGCATTGGATCTACCGGGGCATCATGACGTCGTCCAACAAAGTGCGCCCCGGTGTCGACATCAAGTCGACCATGTCCTACGCCCGCTACCTCGGTCCCGGCACCGGCACCCTGACCGCCCTGCCCGACACCGTCCGCGCGCTGACCGTGAAGGAACTGCCCGCCGTCCGGCCGGCTACCCGTTCCGTCTCCGTGCCCGCATGGTCCGGCGGCGGGCAGTGCCCGCACCGCACGCCCGCCTTCCTGGAACGCGGCATCGCCATGGCCGTGCAGCGCATCACAGCCGCCCGCAGCGCGATCCACACCACCGTGTACGGGACGTTCCTGGCGGTGCTGTCCACGCACGGCCGGTGCGGCTGCCTCACCGACACCCACGTCGCCCGCCTGTTCACCGCCGCGCAGACCAAGGGCGAGACGGCCCGGCACTGCACCGAGGCGTGGACCAACGCCCGCACCACGTTGGGACTGTGACCCGTGTCCGACGACGACAAGACCCCCGGCCGCGAGGTCATCACCGACTACGCGCGATCCCACTTCCGCTACTTCCGTACCGCCGACGGCACCGTGTACGCGCAGCGCAAGGGCCACCCCGTGGCCCGCCCGATCCGCTCCCAGGGCACCACCGGCAGCCACCGCCAGGAACTCATGGTCGGCATGTTCCGCGACGGCATCGGCGTGTTCAACGGCACCGCCCTGAAGGAGGCGCTCGACCTGATCGAAGCACTCGCGCTGAGTGAGGACGTGCAGCCCGTGCACATCCGCGTCGCCCCCGGCCACGACGGAGCGACCTGGCTGGACCTCGGGCGCGCCGACGGCCTGTCCGTGCGCATCCACCCCACCGGCTGGGACCTCACCGTCCCCGACCCGCGTGAGGTCTGCTGGCGGCGCACCCAGCTCACCGGGGAACTGCCCGTGCCGGTCAAGGACACCGACGGCAAGGGCATCGACGCGCTGCTCAGGCTGTGCAACTTCGCCACCGCCGAGACCGAGTGCCTGGCCGTCGCGTGGCTGGTCGGCTGCCTCGAACCGTCCGTCCCCGTCCCGGCCCCGTTCCTCACCGGCCCGCAAGGGGCGGGCAAGTCCACCGGCGGGCGGATGCTCGTCAGGGTCGTGGAAGGGATGAGCGGGGACCTGCGCCGAGCCCCCAAGGACGAGGAGAACCTGACCACGGCCGTGGCCGCCGGATGGGTCACGGCCCTGGACAACCTCTCCCACATGACCCCCGACATGTCCGACGCGATGTGCCGCATCGTCACCGGAGCCGAGGACGTCAAGCGGGCCCTGTTCACCGACGGGGACGTCTTCCGCGTCGGCTACCGCCGCCCCCTGCTCCTGACCGGCATCGACGTCGGGGTCATCAAGCCCGACCTCGCCGAACGGCTCCTTCCCCTGCGTCTGGAACGCCCCCGCGTCCGCCGCACCGAGGCCGAGTTGTGGGCCGACTTCACTGAAGTGCTGCCCGTCATCCTCGGCTCGCTCCTGGACCTCACCGTGCAGGTACGCGCGGCCGAAGCGGACATCCCCACCGACCTGCGCATGGCCGACTTCGCGCACCTGTGCGCACAGCTCGACGCAGCCACCGGCCTGGGAGCTCTGGCCGCCTACCGGGCCAGCCTGGACGACCTCAACGACGATGTCATCGAGGGCGACCTGCTCGCGCAGACCGTCCTCAAGCACGCCGCCGGCATCGACCCCGGCGGCGAGCAGCAGATGACGTCCGCTGAGTGGCTGCACTGCCTCACCGGCCTATACACGGGCGAGGACTTCCGGCCCCTGCCCAAGGGGTGGCCGACCACCGGCAAGGTGCTCTCCGACCGCCTCAAGCGGCTACAGCCCACCCTCGCCGCGCGGGGCGTGCTCATCGACTGGGGACGCACCAAGGCGTCCCGCTACATCGAGATCGCGCGGCCCTCCGCACCGGCCGAACCGGAACAGGAAGCGGCCTTCTGACCACGCGGCGCACTCGCCCGTAACAGCAAGAAGAGCACCCGGCCCCGCGTGCTCTTCTTGCTGTTCGGCGGCGGGGCCGCCCTGCGATGGTCGCGCCGCGAAGCGGCTCCTTCTTCAAGCTCTGAGCCGCGCACCACTACAGACACCACCCCCCTCCTTGTCCGAAGTAGGAAGACGCTGCGTCACCTGCGTCACCCAGACCCCGAAAACCGCCACTGACCTGCCCAGACAGCGGTGACGCAGACGGCCGAATCCTGCGTCACCCCGCGTCACCCGCGTCACCCGGTGACGAAGGTCTACGTCACCGGTGACATACCCCCAGGTTCCTGCGTCACCCCGAAACCGCAGGTCAGAGCCCCGGATGACGCAGATGACGCGGGTGACGCAGAAATCCCCGCCTCGGACACACACGACCCCTGAGAAGCACCCAGGTCCTTCCCCTCAAGGAGACATCCGGATGAGCACCGCGGCTGCTGTACCCATCGACCGACTCCTGTACAAGCCGGAAGAGGCTGCCGAAGTGCTCGCCCTCGGCCGCTCCACCATTTACGAGCTGATGGCCGAAGGAACCCTGAGGTACGTCAAGCGAGGTCGTTCCCGCCGCATACGTCGCAGCGACCTGGAGGCGTACGTCAACAGCCTCGAACCGATCTCCCACTGACCGCCACCACACCCAGCCCAAGGCGCCCCCGGACCGTGCGGTCCGGGGGCGCCTTCCGTATGGAGGAGCACGTTGAGCCCCCGCAAGCCGAACATGGAGTCGTCCATCTACCTGGGCAGTGACGGCTGGTTCCACGGCCGCGTCACCATGGGCGTCAAGGACGACGGCAGCCCCGACCGGCGGCACCGCCGCGCCAAGACCGAGTCCGAGATCAAGCGCAAGGTCCGCGAGCTGGAGGACCTCCGCGACAGGGGCCGCGCCCCCAAGGCCGGCCGCAAGCCGACCGTCGCCCAGTGGATGACCACCTACCTGACCGACATCGCGAGCCTGAAGCTCAAGCCCCGTTCCCTGGACGACTACTGGTCCAAGACCCGAAACGACATCATCCCCGGCATCGGGCAGCACCGAATCGACAAGCTCCAGCCTGAGCACCTGGAACGGATGTACCGGAAGATGCTCGACGCAGGGCACGCCGAATCCCACGTCCTCAAGGTGCACCGCATCCTCTCCCGCGCCCTGAAGATCGCCCACCGCCGCCGGATCATCGTCGAGAACGTGGCCACCCTCGTGGACCCGCCGACCGTCGACGAGACGGAGACGAACCCTTTCTCGATCGAGGAGGCAAAGGCATTCCTGGAGGCCGCCGCAAAGCGGCCGACCTTCATGCGCTGGGTCGTCGGCGTCGGCATGGGCTTCCGGCAGGGTGAAGCCCTGGGATTCCGGTGGAAGTACGTCGACCTCGACAACGAGCTGTTCCACCCCCAGTGGCAGCTCCAGCGCCTCACCTGGCGCCACGGCTGCAAGGACCCGCACGTCTGTGGGGAGCGACTGCACCGATTCGCTCCCTGCCCGCCCGACTGCACGACGCACAAGAGCTACAAGCGCGGCTGCCCCAAGCCGTGCCCGAAGGACTGCACGAAGCACGCCAGCACCTGCCCCGACCGCAAGGGCGGCGGACTCGTCTTCACCCGACCCAAGACCAAGAAGAGCCGGAATTCCGTGCCCATCCCGCCGCCCTTCATCCCGTACCTGCTGGAGCACAAGGCGCAGCAGGAGGAAATGCGCACTGCGGCCGGAGACGAGTGGCAGGAACATGACGCGCTCTTCACCCGGCCGGACGGCCGGCCGATCGACCCCCGCGACGACTGGGAGGAATTCAAGGACCTGCTCGCAGAAGCCGGTATCGACGACCGGCGCCAGCACGACGGCAGCCGCCACACTGCCGGCACGATCCTGAACGAGCTGGGCGTCGATCTCCCCACGATCATGGAGATCCTTCGCCACTCTCAGATCGGCCAGACCCGCCGGTACGTCAAGGGCCGATCCCACCTCGCCAAGGCCGCGATGCGCCGCATGGGAGACGCGTTCATGCCCGCCCCGGAACCCCCGACTGAGACCAGGACTGAGACCAGCGACCGGCGAGCAGCACGCGCGCAGCGTCGCCGGCGCATCCGCTGAACGGAAAACCCCAGGTCAGCCAACCGCTGACCTGGGGTCCAAGGGAGCCCCCTGTCGGATTCGAACCGACGACCTACGCATTACAAGTGCGTTGCTCTGGCCAGCTGAGCTAAGGAGGCGGGTGCCGGGTGGCGCGTTGCCGCGCGTGAGGGCGGCTCCACTGTACACAGAGGCCGTTACGCCGAGCCACGAAGTTCCGTTGCCGTTGGCCACGGGCCGTCCCACCGTGCCATGCGGCCGTGACGTGCCGCTTCGAAAATTTCCGCGAAGTTCACAGGCCCGGAACTACTGACAGACGTGTGAACGCCAGGTACCGTCCTGAGCCAGTTCACACGCGTGGACTACACCACAACGGAACACCCGTCGTGGCACCGCCTTCCTACTCGGATCGTCCGGCACGTTCCTGCCGGTAGAAGGGGTTCATTCACCATGGCCACTGTCTCGTTCGACAAGGCGACCCGGATCTACCCGGGTTCCACCAAGCCCGCCGTCGACGCGCTGGAGATCGACATCGAGGACGGGGAGTTCCTCGTTCTCGTCGGCCCCTCCGGGTGCGGAAAGTCCACCTCGCTCCGCATGCTCGCGGGGCTCGAGGACGTCAACGGCGGCGCGATCCGCATCGGTGACCGCGACGTCACGCACCTGCCGCCGAAGGACCGGGACATCGCCATGGTGTTCCAGAACTACGCGCTCTACCCGCACATGACCGTCGCCGACAACATGGGCTTCGCGCTCAAGATCGCCGGCGTCAACAAGGCGGAGATCCGGCAGAAGGTCGAGGAGGCCGCGAAGATCCTCGACCTCACCGACTACCTGGACCGCAAGCCGAAGGCGCTCTCCGGCGGTCAGCGCCAGCGTGTCGCCATGGGCCGCGCCATCGTGCGTGAGCCCCAGGTGTTCCTCATGGACGAGCCGCTGTCCAACCTGGACGCCAAGCTCCGTGTGTCCACGCGTACGCAGATCGCCTCGCTCCAGCGCCGCCTGGGCATCACCACCGTCTACGTCACCCACGACCAGGTCGAGGCCATGACGATGGGCGACCGCGTGGCGGTTCTCAAGGACGGTCTGCTCCAGCAGATCGACACCCCGCGCAACATGTACGACAAGCCCGCCAACCTCTTCGTGGCCGGCTTCATCGGCTCCCCGGCGATGAACCTCGTCGAGGTGCCGATCACCGACGGCGGCGTGAAGTTCGGCAAGTCGGTCGTGCCGGTGCAGCGCGACGCGATCGCCGCCGCCACCGACAAGACCGTCACCGTGGGCGTGCGCCCCGAGCACTTCGAGGTGGCCGGAGCGGACGCCGAGCTGGGCCTCGCGGTCACCGTCAACGTCGTCGAGGAGCTCGGCGCCGACGCATACGTCTACGGCACCGCCAAGGTCGGCGACGACTCCAAGGACCTCGTCGTCCGCGTCAGCGGCCGTGACGTCCCGGAGAAGGGCAGCCAGCTGCACGTCGTACCCCGCTCCGGCGAGACCCACGTCTTCTCGACGTCGACCGGTGCGCGTCTGTCCGACTGATCAACCAGCAGACGCACAACCCCGGGTGAATCACCCAGGTTGACGACGAGGGCCCCGCAGCGCGCTGCGGGGCCCTTCGCGTTGTCGACAAATACCCCGGCAGACCGGACGTTTCGAGCGATGTGCGTCAACCCCCTACCCGGAAAGGGGCACTCTCTCATCCCCCGAACCGGTGACTAAATGTCTACAAACCATTACCGGGCGCTACCCTCACACGCGTGAAGCACTCCATGAACCAACAGACGCGACGCGGCCGGGGCCCCGCCCGCCGGATCGGCCGCACCCTCGCATTCGTCCTGCCCGTCGTCCTGGTGCTCTCCGGGACCCTCGCGGTCACCCGAGTCAACTGGTCGGGGAACTCCACCGACCCGGTGCTGACCGCCGCGGACACCTCCGTGGTTTCCCCACGGGTCGCCAAGCGCGCCCCCCAGGACGTCCTGCGCGACAAGCTGCTGACCGAACTGCAGGAGGAGGACCCGGGCGTCGCCCTCACCCACCTCCAGCAGGCCGTCAACGGCCGCCCGTCGCTGGCGAAGCACTGCGCGTCCATCGCCCGCGCCCTCGGCCAGGCCGCCGTCCGCGTCTACGGCCCCACCCGCGCCCAGTCCTACGCGCGCCCGGTCTGCGACACCGCCTTCGCCACCGGCGTCGCGGCCGCGCACAGCTGAGCGCACCGCCCTGCCGACGGGTGGGAAGTCCATCACGGCCGGCGTGAGATCGATCGTCGGCCGCTGTCCCGGGCGGGACGCCACGTACAGTTCGTGTCCATGAGCGATCCGAGTGCCGCGTCCCGCCCCGTTCAAGCCGTCGTGCTGGCCGGCGGCCAGGGCTCCCGGCTGCGTCCGTACACCGACGACCGGCCCAAGCCGATGGTCGAGATTCCCGGGACGGGGACGCCGATCATCGGCCATCAGCTGTCCTGGCTCGCCGACGAGGGCGTGACGGACGTCGTCGTCTCCTGCGGGCATCTCGCCGAGGTGCTGCAGAAGTGGCTGGAGACGGCCGAGTTGCCCGTCTCCGTCACGACGGTCGTCGAGCCCGAGCCACTCGGACGCGGCGGCGGCCTCAAGTACGCGGCGGCGCATCTCCCTCACCCCGACCAGCCCTGGTACGCGACCAACGGGGACATCTGGACGCGCTTCTCGCTGCGCGACATGGCCGATTTCCACGCCGAGCGCGATGCCGTCGCGACGCTGGCGCTGGCGCGGCCGAGGCTGCCGTGGGGGGCTGTGCAGACCGACGGGTTCGGGCGTATCACCGACTTCATCGAGGCGCCGCCGTCGACGTTCGAGATCAACGCCGGCGTGTACGTCTTCTCCCCCGAGTTCGCCGGGCTGTTGCCGGAACGGGGTGACCATGAGCGGACGACGTTTCCCCGTCTGGCCCGTGAGCGGCGGCTGGCCGGGTTCACGATCCCCCAGGGGTCGTACTGGCGGGCCATCGACACGGCGAAGGATCTGACGGAGGCGGCGAAGGAACTGGCGGCGTTGGGGCGCTAGCCGGCTGCAGCGTGCGGTGTGCTTCTTCGTCTGCGGGTTCGTTGCGGTTGCTCGCGCAGTTCCCCGCGCCCCTGAAGGACGTCTGACTCCCCCGCATCATGAGGTGCCCTCGGCATCGCATGCGGCTGCGGGGCCGTCGTGGCTGCCCGCGCAGTTCCCCGCGCCCCTGAAGGACGTCTGGCTCCCCGGCGTCGAGACGCGCCCTGAAGGACCCGTGAAAAGGCCCCGCACCTCTCGGTGCGGGGCCTTCTGGTGTTCGAGTCGGGGTCTAGCCCAGGAGGCCGCCCACCAAGCCCGGGCGGCCCGTGGAGGAGCCGCCGCCGCCCGTGCCGCCGGTCGAGCCCGTGCCGCCCGTTGCCGTGCCGCCGCCGGAGGTGGGGCCGGTCGTGGTGCTGGGGGCCTGGTTCTCCGGGGTGGACCGCTGGGGCGGGGCCTGGCCCACCGTGCCCTGGGTCTGGCTCGGGGAGCCACCGGTGACCGTGCCCGTGTCGCGCGTGGCGTCCGGCCTGGTCGTGGTGCCCGCGCTGGGGCTCGCCGAGCCGGCCGTGGCGCCCTGCGTGGGCGACGAGGAGGCCGACGGGGTCCGCTTCTCCTGGCGCTTGCCGGGCTCGCCCGGGAGCGGGGAGCCGGGCAGCTCGTTGCGCGGGGCCGCGCCGGGACCCGGGACGACGACCCGGTCGGCGTCACGGACGGCGCCGCCGAGCAGCGAGCCGACAAGCAGGGTGATGCCGGTGACGATGGCGGTGACGAGGACACCACGGCGCAGCACATAGCGGCGCAGGTCCCAGATGTCAGCGCGGGGGCCGAGCCAGCGCCAGGCGCTGCCGGCGAGGCGGCCGTCCACGGAGTAGACGGGGGCGCCGGCGATGATCAGCGGCGACCATGCGGCGAGGTAGATGATGTCGGGGGTCTCGTAGGCGGGGACGCTCTTCCAGCTGACCGTGACCAGCAGCGCGGCCGACAGCAGGGCGCCCATACACGCGGCGACGCGCTGCCAGCAGCCCAGCACCGTCAGGACACCGACGATGACCTGGGCGAAGGCGATGACCAGACCGGCACCGACCGGGTGCTCCAAGGCGAACTGGCGCAGCGGCTCGGCCACTTCCCACGGGTGCAGCGTGTTGAGCCACTTGACCATGGAGCCGCGCTTGCCGCCTTCGAAGTAGACGGGGTCGCACAGCTTGCCCATGCCGGCGTAGATCGAGATGAAGCCGAGGAAGACGCGCAGCGGGAGCAGGACGACGCCGAGGTTCATCCGGCGGCCCGGGTAGTAGGCGTGCCGGGCCGGGTCGTCGCCGTGCCGCTTGGCCCGGCCGCCGGTGTCGTCCGCGTCGGTGGCGGACTCCTCGAACTCGGCGTCCGCGTACGCCGGTTCGTCGTAGGCGCTGCCGACCGTGCGCATGGGCGGCAGCAGCCGGGTGCTGTCGGCGGGCTCGTGGGTGCGCTGCGGGCCGACGACCGGGGTCTCGACGGTCTGGGCGAGGTCGTCCCCGTAGCCGCCGTCCCCATAGCCGTCGCCGCCGTAGCCCGCGCCCTGGTAGCCCGGGCTGTCGTAGCCCGGGCCCACGCGGGAGATGACCTGGGTGGCTCCGGTGTCGGAGGCGGGCTCGTCGGCGTGGCGGACGCTCTCGTGCCGCACGGCCTGCAGGAGCCGGTGCGCGCCGGTGTCGTCGGGGGCGGATCTGCCGCTCCAGACCACCGGCCGGCGGCGGGCGGTGGCTCCGTCCGTCTCGCCCCCCACCCGGGGCATGCGGGCGGTGTCCTCGGTGGCGGTCAGATGCCGTGCGACCCGGGGGGACTGGACGCGACGCGTCGAGACGCCCAACTGCACGCGGAAAACCGCGTGATTGACGATGACCTGCGCCGGGTCGCTCGGCACCTTCACCATGCTCAGCGCGGGAGCGTCGTCGAGTCCCGACGAGCGGTCCCCCGTGGGTGTGCGGGGTGTTCTGGTGTCCACACTCATCTAACCGAGTGACGTCGCGTTAGGACACTGCTTTGACCCGCCGGATCTGTCCGGACCCCGTCAAGCTTGTCCTCATCGCCCCGTTGACACCGGAATTACCCCGCACGGGTGAAGTTCCGGACGCTTGTTCAGCGGCGTCGGCGGGCCGCCTCGTACAGCACGATCCCCGCCGCCACACCGGCGTTGAGCGACTCGGCGCCGCCCGGCATCGGGATCCGCACGCGGACGTCACAGGTCTCCCCGACCAGCCGGGACAGGCCCTTGCCCTCGCTGCCGACGACGATGACGACGGGGCCGTCCAGCGCCGGAAGCTCGCCGACCTCGGCCTCGCCGTCGGCGGCCAGGCCGACGACCGTGATGCCGGCCTTCTTGTACGCCTCGAGGGCCCGGGTGAGGTTCGTGGCACGGGCGACCGGGGTGCGGGCCGCCGTACCGGCGGACGTCTTCCAGGCGCCGGCCGTCATGCCGGCCGCGCGGCGCTCGGGGACGACCACGCCGTGCCCGCCGAAGGCGGAGACGGAGCGGACGACCGCGCCGAGGTTGCGCGGGTCGGTGACGCCGTCGAGGGCGACGATCAGCGGGTCGACCCCGTCGTCGTAGGCGGCGGACGCCAGGTCCTCGGGGTGGGCGTACTCGTACGGCGGGACCTGGAGGACCAGGCCCTGGTGGTTGAGACCGTTGGTCATCCGGTCCAGCTCGGGACGCGGGGCCTCCATGAGGTTGATGCCGCCGCGCTCGGCGGCGACCTGGAGGGCCTCACGCACCCGCTCGTCGTTGTCGATGAACTGCTGGACGTAGAGGGTGGAGGCCGGGACGCCCTCGCGCAGCGCCTCCAGGACCGGGTTGCGTCCGACGACCAGCTCGGACGTGCCCTTGCCGCCGCGCCCGCGCACGGTGGGCCGGCGGACGGCCTGCTTCGCCTTGGCGTTGGCGACGCGGTTCTTCTTGTGTCCCTTGCGCATCTCGGCGGGCGGGGTGGGGCCCTTGCCCTCCAGGCCCCGGCGCCGCTGGCCGCCACTGCCGACCTGCGCGCCCTTCTTGCCGGACATGCGGCGGTTGTTCGCGGCCATTGAGCTACTCGTCTCCGTGAGTGTCGCGTACGTACGACTGCGTCCGTACGGCTGTGTGTGTCTGTTCCGTCTATGCAGTGTGCCGCCCGGAGGCCCGGGCGGCACAGTCGATCAGCCCGTGGGGCTCGTCTCAGCGGGGGCCGAGGCTCCAGCGCGGTCCCTGCGGGCCGTCCTCGATGACCAGGCCGGACTGGCCGAGCTGGTCGCGGATGGCGTCCGCGGTGGGCCAGTCCTTGCGGGCCCGGGCGGCCTCGCGCTGGTCGAGGACCATGCGGACGAGCGTGTCGACCACGCCGTGCAGGTCCTCGCCGCGGTCGCCCTCTCCGGCCCACTGGGGGTCCAGCGGGTCGAGGCCGAGCACGCCGAGCATGGCGCGGACCTCGGCGAGCCGGGCCACGGCGGCTTCCTTGTCGTCGGCGGCCAGCGCGCTGTTGCCCTGCCGGACGGTGGTGTGCACCACGGCGAGCGCCTGCGGCACGCCCAGGTCGTCGTCCATGGCCTCGGCGAAGGCGAGCGGCACCTCGGGGGCGGGCTCGACGACGCCGGCCTTCTCCACCACGCGCTGCACGAAGCCCTCGATCCGCGCGAACGCCGACTCGGCCTCGCGCAGTGCCTCCTCGCTGTACTCGATCATCGACCGGTAGTGCGGGGTGCCCAGGTAGTAGCGCAGCACGATGGGACGCCAGCGCTTGACCATCTCGCTGACCAGAACCGAGTTGCCGAGCGACTTGGACATCTTCTCGCCGCTCATGGTGACCCAGGCGTTGTGCACCCAGTACCGGGCGAACTCGTCGCCGTAGGCCTTGGCCTGCGCGATCTCGTTCTCGTGGTGCGGGAAGACCAGGTCGAGGCCGCCGCCGTGGATGTCGAAGGCGGTCCCGAGGTACTTGTGGGCCATCGCCGAGCACTCCAGGTGCCAGCCCGGGCGGCCGCGCCCGAACGGCGTCTCCCAGCTCGGCTCCCCCGGCTTCGCCGCCTTCCACATGGCGAAGTCACGCGGGTCGCGCTTGCCGGTGATGCCCTCCTCGGCGGGCTGCCGCATCTCGTCGAGGTCCTGCCGGGACAGCTCCAGGTAGGAGGGCCAGGAGCGGACGTCGAAGTAGACGCTGCCGTCGGCCTCGTAGGCGTGCCCGCGCTCGATGAGGCCGCGCATCATCTCGACCATCTCGGTGATGTGGCCGGTGGCCCGCGGCTCGTAGGTGGGGGGCAGGCAACCGAGCACGGTGTAGCCCTCGTTGAAGGCGCGCTCGTTCTCGTAGCCGATGGCCCACCAGGGGCGGCCCTGCTCGGCGGCCTTGTAGATGATCTTGTCGTCGATGTCGGTGACGTTCCGCACGAACGTGACGTCGTAGCCGCGGTACTCGAACCAGCGGCGCATGATGTCGAAGTTCAGCCCGGAACGGATGTGCCCGATGTGCGGGGCGGCCTGCACGGTGGCACCACACAGGTAGATCGAGACGCAACCCGGCTGGAGCGGGGCGAAGTCACGGATCTGCCGGGCGCTGGTGTCGTACAGGCGAATAGTCACCACTCCAGGGTAGTGGGCCCCGGGGTGTGCCTCAGGACCTTCACCCCGGGGGCGCACATATTCGTGACATCGGCAATGGGAACGCCCGGGGCCTTGTCTTCAGCCGGTGCGCACGACCAGCGCGGTGGCCACCGCCATCAGCCCTTCCTCCCGGCCGGGGAAGCCCAGGCCGTCCGTCGTCGCTCCCGACACCGACACCGGAGCCCCGGCCGCCTCCGACAGGAGTTTCTGGGCCTCGTCCCGGCGCTTGCCGATCTTCGGGCGGGGGCCCACCACCTGTACGGCGATGTTGCCGATCCGGAAGCCCGCCTCGCGCACGATGCGCGCGGCCTCCGTCAGGAGGGTGACTCCGGAGGCGCCCGACCACTCGGGACGACCGGTGCCGAAGTGCTGTCCGAGGTCGCCGAGACCGGCGGCGGAGAAGAGGGCGTTGCAGGCGGCGTGGGCGACGACGTCCGCGTCGGAGTGGCCGGCCAGGCCCGGGCCCGCGTCCTCCCACTTCAGGCCGGCGCACCACAGCTCGCGGCCCTCCTCGAAGGCGTGGATGTCGGTGCCGATGCCGACCTGGGGCAGAACGGGCTGGTCAGAAGCCATCGTTGAGCCTCCTGCGGGCCAGGACCGCCTCCGCGAGGACCAGGTCCAGGGGGCGGGTGACCTTGAAGGCCTCCTCGTGGCCGGGGACGGCCACGACCGTGAGGCCGAGCTGCTCGACCATGCCGGCGTCGTCGGTGACCTCGCCGGTCACCGTCTCGTGCGCCCGCACCAGCGTGGCCCGGTCGAAGCCCTGCGGGGTCTGCACCGCGCGCAGCAGCGCGCGCTCCGGCGTGGCGACGACCGGCTCCGGCTCGCCGGGGGTGCCGGCGGGCTCGACCTGCTTGACGGTGTCGGCCAGCGGCAGCGCCGGGACCACGGCCGGTGCGCCGTCCCGTACGGCCTCGATCACGGCGTCGACCGTGTCCACCGGCACCAGCGGCCGGGCCGCGTCGTGGACCAGCACGATGTCGTGGCCGGGCGGCAGCGCGTCGAGGCCGAGCTTCACGGACTCCTGGCGGCTCTGCCCGCCCGGGACCACGAGGAAGTCCGTCCGTTCGGGCAGCGCGTGCGCGTCGAGCAGCGACTTGACCTCGGCGGCACCGTCGGGCGGGGCCACGACGACGACCAGGGAGACGGCGCGGGAGGCGGCCATCGCCCGGATGGCGTGGATCAGCATGGGGGTGCCGCCCAGCGCGCGGAGTGCCTTGGGGGCGCCCGGGCCGAGCCGGACACCCCGGCCGGCGGCCGGGATCACGACCGCCGTACGGGCCGTGGAGGGGCGTGCGGGCGGCGAGGGACGCGAATCGTCAGACATCGGTTCCTGTCAGGTTTGTGTGCTGGCCTGGCGTGGGTATGGGCTGGAGGAGTGCCGGGCGCGACCCGCTCGACCGGACCCTTCCGTGACGCCGGTCGAGCCCGCTGCCCGGGCCCGGCACGCCAGACGAACAACCGGGGCGTGAGTGATAACACATCCCGGGGTGGCGGTGCATCGGGATCAGGGTATGAACATGCCGCAGCGCCCGGCGACAAGGAATTCGTCATCGGGCACCGCGGCATTTCGATGTGCAGGCGCGCGCTTGATCAGCAGCCTTGATCAGCAGCAGCCTTGACAAGCACGGCGCTGAGCGACCGGCTTCGCCTCAGGAGGCGAGAACCTCGTCGAGCAGAGCTTCGGCCTTGTCCTCGTTGGTGTTCTCCGCGAGGGCCAGCTCGCTCACCAGGATCTGGCGGGCCTTGGCGAGCATGCGCTTCTCACCGGCGGAGAGTCCACGCTCACGCTCACGACGCCACAGGTCACGCACGACTTCCGCGACCTTGATGACATCGCCCGAGGCGAGCTTCTCCAGGTTTGCCTTGTATCGACGGGACCAGTTCGTGGGCTCCTCGGCGTACGGCGCGCGCAGCACCTCGAAGACCCGGTCCAGCCCGTCCTGACCGACCACATCACGCACGCCGACGAACTCCGCATTGTCCGCTGGCACACGTACCGTCAGGTCGCCCTGGGCGACCTTCAGCACCAAGTAGGTCTTGTCCACGCCTTTGATCTGGCGAGTTTCGATAGCCTCGATCAGCGCGGCCCCGTGATGGGGATAGACCACGGTGTCGCCAACCTTGAACGTCATGTGACAGGTACCCCTTCCGTGGCTATCCAGGGTAACACGGAAACTGCGGGTTCTGAATGGCGTTTTCGCAGGTCAGGGCATATCTCGGGGCTTGACAACTCCAACAGGAACGTGCTTCGGACACGGAGTGGAAGAAGGTATTCGCAGGTGAGAGCGGCTCTCCGGGGTGAGCGAAACGCGTACGCTACACGCATCCGGAGCATCCTCCAGAAGGCCGAACATCCCCATATGTCCGGTTCCGTATGATCGACTTCCGCTACTCCGTTCGGAGGCCTGAGCCGGGTTCCGGTCGAATCCGGAATTGATCACGAGCCACCCCGTCGGGCCACCGATGATCAATTCCGAGGTGCTCCGCGCATTCCTCCACGGAACATTTGCGGTACTCCCCGGGGCTCTTAGCGGTACTCCTCGCGGCTCTTATGTGAATGCCGGACGAGCACCGCGTCAATGTGACCCGGGAGTCATGTGTGACTCAGGTGGGATCGCCGGTGACGGGGGGTCGGGTGCGGCCGGAGGAGGACGGCTCGGTAACCTAAGGCCCGCTGACAGACACTTAGGGCGGCTTTTCCGGCCGCTCCGCTCGAGTCAAGGAGTTGCCGCCGCCGTGAGCAGCAGCCTTCGACGCGGTGCCCTCGCCGCCGCCGTCACCGCGTTCTCGATCGCCTCGCTCGCCGCGTGCGGCGCCGGCAACAACGCCCAGACCCTGCAGATCCAGCCGGACAACGCGGCCACGAGCGTGGGTGACATCAAGATCCAGAACGCGATCGTCATCACGCAGCCCGACCTCGAGTCGACGGGCCCGGCCGCGGTCTCCGCGACCCTGTTCAACTCCGGCAAGAGCGCCGAGACGCTGGAGTCCATCACCCTCCCCGGCACCGGCAAGACCGCCGAGCTCAAGCCCGCCAAGGGCGGCAGCCTCAGCATCCCGCCCGGCGGCTCGCTGATCCTGGGCGGCAAGGACAACGCCGCGGCGATCCTGCCGAGCAGCCGTGAGGCCGTGCAGGACGGCAACGCCCAGAAGGTCACCTTCACCTTCAGCAAGACGGGTGCCGTGAGCCTGCGCGCGTTCGTCGTGCCCGCCGAGCACTACTTCAAGGAGTGGGGCCCGTCCGAGGTCCCGGCCGCGCCGGGCGCGTCGTCGTCCCCCTCCGGGTCGCCGTCCGGTTCCCCGGCCGAGGGTGCCTCGGGCGCGTCGGAGAGCCCCGCGGACGGCGAGACGCCGGGTGGCCACGAGGCGTCCGGCACGCCGAGCGACGCGGCCTCGGCGAGCGCGGACGCCGGTCACTGAGCAGTCGTCGTAAGAGCGAAGGGCGGGACCTCCCCGAGGGGAGGTCCCGCCCTTCGCTCTGATCCGCCGTCGTGCGCGGCCGGTCTACGGCTCGAACTTGTAGCCGAGGCCGCGGACCGTCACCAGGTAGCGCGGGGCGCCCGGGTCCGGCTCGATCTTGGCGCGCAGCCGCTTGACGTGGACGTCGAGGGTCTTGGTGTCACCGACGTAGTCGGCACCCCAGACGCGGTCGATGAGCTGCATGCGGGTCAGGACGCGGCCGGCGTTGCGCAGCAGCATCTCCAGCAGATCGAACTCCTTCAGCGGCAGGTCGATCTTGGTGCCGCCGACGGTGACCACGTGCCGGTCGACATCCATGCGGACCGGACCGGCCTCCAGGGCCGCCGGGGTGACCTCCTCGGGCTCGCCGCGGCGGCGCAGCACCGCACGGATGCGCGCGACCAGCTCGCGCGAGGAGAACGGCTTGGTGACGTAGTCGTCGGCTCCTATCTCCAGCCCGACGACCTTGTCGATCTCACTGTCCTTGGCGGTCACCATGATGACCGGGACGTTGGAGCGGCCGCGCAGCTGGCGGCACACCTCGGTGCCCGGCAGGCCGGGCAGCATCAGGTCGAGCAGGACGAGGTCGGCGCCGTTGCGCTCGAACTCGTCGAGTCCGTCGGGGCCCGTGGTCGCGACCGCGACCTCGAAGCCCTCCTTGCGGAGCATGTACGACAGGGCGTCGGAGAAGGACTCCTCGTCCTCGACGACGAGCACTCGGGTCACGGAAGGACCTCCGGGGCGGGAAGCGTTTCGTACGCGGCTGATTCGGGGGATGTGGGGGTGGACCGCCCGGCCTCCTCGTCGAGGCCCGCGCCTCCTGCGCGCTCGTGTCGGGCGGTCTGCTGATGTGCGCGGTCGCGGGCCGCACCGGCCTCCGGCAGCCGCAGGGTGAAGGTGGAGCCCTGGCCTTCGGCGCTCCACACCGCGACCTCCCCGCCGTGCGAGGCGGCCACGTGCTTCACGATCGCCAGCCCCAGTCCCGTGCCACCGGTGGCACGGGAGCGGGCCGGGTCGACGCGGTAGAAGCGCTCGAAGATGCGCTCCTTGTCCTTGTCGGAGATGCCGATGCCCTGGTCGGTGACGGCGATCTCGATGTGGTCCCCGCCGGGCGCGGTCACGCTGCGGGCCGCTATGCCGACGCGGGTGCGGGCGGGCGAGTAGTTGACCGCGTTCTCGACGAGGTTGCCGAGGGCGGCGGCGAGCTGGCCGCGGTTTCCCCATACGCGCAGGTCGGCGGTGCCTCCCGCGGCCATGGTGATCTGTTTGGCGCCGGCCTGGTGCCGGCAGCGGTCGACGGCCTCGGCGACGAGCTCGTCGACGCGGACCGGCTCGGCGTCCTCCAGCGGGTCGTCGTTCTGCACCCGTGAGAGGTCGATGAGCTCCTGCACCAGGCTGGTCAGCCGGGTGGCCTCGATCTGCATGCGGCCGGCGAACCGCTCGACGGCCTCGGGGTCGTCGGAGGCGTCCATCACGGCCTCGGAGAGCAGCGAGAGGGCGCCCACCGGCGTCTTCAGCTCGTGGCTCACGTTGGCGACGAAGTCGCGCCGGACCGCCTCGATGCGGCGGGCCTCGGTCAGGTCCTCCACGAGCAGCAGCACCAGCCGGGAGCCGAGCGGCGCGACCCGCGCGGAGACGGCCAGGGCCTCTCCGCGTCCGGTGCCGCGCCGTGGCAGGTCGAGCTCGACCTGGCGTATCTCGCCGTCCCGGCGGGTGTCCCGGGCCATCTGCAGCATCGGCTCGACGGCGAGCTTGCCGCCGCGGACCAGGCCGAGGGCGTACGCCGCCGAGCTGGCCTTGACCACGGCGTCCGCCTCGTCGAGGACGACGGCGGACGACCGGAGGACCGACAGGACCGTGTCCACGCCCGGCGGGAGCACCGCGTCGGTGTGCAGGGAGCTGCGGGTGGGGCGCTTCTGCTCGCGCTCACTCCACCGGAACGCCAGCATGGCGATGACACCGGTGAGCACCCCGGCGATCGCTGCCGCTGCGGCGACCGCCGCGTTCACGTCCATGTACCCAGGTTAGGCATGGCTCGGGCACCCTCCACAGCCGTCGGGGTGCGAGCTCGAACACTCGTCGCCCAGAGTTCACCTTGGAGCCAGTATTGGTTCATTTGGGATGACGGAAACGGACGCGTACGGGGCGGAACGTGGGAGCGTGGGGTTCGGACCGTTGGTCATACGACGGTCGTACCGCCGGTTGTTCGGTGGGCCCCGGCTCGTTCGGCGGGCCCCGGCCCGATGAACCCCCGACACAGACGCACGAGAGGGAAAGCCTGATGCGGGACGCGTACCACGAGGAACTGGACTCGATAAGCGACAGTCTGGTGGAGATGGCCCGGCTGGTCGGGTCGGCGATCGGGCGCGCCACGACCGCCATGCTCGACTCCGATCTGAAGCTGGCCGAGGCCGTCATCGAGGCCGACCAGAAGGTCGACGAGCTCCAGCACGACCTGGAGGCCCGGGCCATAGCCCTGCTGGCGCGGCAGCAGCCGGTGGCGACGGACCTGCGCATCGTCGTCACGTCGCTGCGGATGTCGGCCGACCTGGAGCGCTCGGGCGACCTCGCCCAGCACGTGGCGAAGCTCGCGCGCCTGCGCTACCCGGACCGCGCGGTCCCGAGCGACCTGCACGCCACCATCCTGGAGATGGGCCAGCTCGCGCAGCGCCTGATGGCGAAGGCCGCCGAGGTGATCATCACCAAGGACGTCGACCTGGCGCTCCAGCTGGAGCAGGACGACGACGAGATGGACCTGCTGCACCGCACCCTCTTCCAGCACCTGATGGACGACCGCTGGAAGCACGGCATCGAGACGGCCGTGGACGTCACCCTGCTCGGCCGCTACTACGAGCGGTTCGCCGACCACGCCGTGTCGGTGGCCAAGCGGGTGGTGTACCTGGTGACGGGTGAGCACGCCGACGAGCTCCAGGCGGACACGCAGCCGGAGATCCAGGCGGTCTCGGGGGCCGAGACCGCCTGACGGGCGGATTCCGGGCGCCGGCCGGGGGCGGGTGCCGGG
>NZ_JAIGQA010000219.1:0-12610 GCF_019733245.1 Streptomyces sp. WAC04114 | reverse complement strand
TCGCGAAGCCGCTGCGCACGAGTTCCCGCGCGGCGGCGGTGACCACGCTCATCGTCGCGCGCTCACCTCACCGACCTCGCCGACGACCAGGAACTCGTGCGCAGCGGCTTCGCGATGATCCTGGACGTGCAGCCGGACATCGAGGTCGTCGCCGAGGCGGGCGACGGCGGAGAGGCCGTCGAGGCGGTGCGGCGGCACGCGCCCGATGTGGCGCTGCTCGACATCCGGATGCCCCGCGTGGACGGCATCGAGGCCTGCCGGGCGATCAGCGCCGCGGGCGACTGCCGGACGGTGATGCTGACGACCTTCGACTCCGACGAGTACGTGTACGAGGCGCTGCACGCGGGCGCGAGCGGCTTCCTGCTCAAGGACGTCCGCCGGGACGACCTCGCGCACGCCGTACGGGTCGTCGCCCGGGGCGACTCGCTGCTCGCCCCCTCCGTCGCCCGGCGTCTGGTGGAGCAGTACACCCGGCCCGCCACCCGGCCCCGCCGGCCCGACCCCCGGCTGGACGTCCTGACCGCCCGGGAGCGCGAGACGCTGCTGCTGCTCGCGCGAGGCCTGTCGAACGCCGAGATCGCCGCCGAGCTGGTGGTCAGCGACCACACCGTCAAGACGCACGTCGGCAACGTGCTCGCGAAGCTGGGCCTCAGGGACCGGATCCAGGCCGTGATCTGCGCCTACGAGACCGGCCTCGTCGCCGCTGGGGATCCCCCGCCCGGGGGAGCCGACCGGAACGGGTCCTCCCCCGCACCGGCGAGGAAGTGACCCCGCGAGACCACCGGCGGGGGCGATCCGCACGGCGGCTCGGCCCCGGAGGATGAGGACGTCACACCACACACCTCCCTCTCAACGGAGTTCCCTATGACGAGCCGTACCGCTCTGCTGACCGCCGCCCTGCTCGTCGCGGGCATCACCGCGGGGCCGTCCGTACTCCCGGCCGCAGCCTCCGCCCCGGCCGCGCCGACGGCCGCGCAGTCCACCACCGGGCAGTCCCCGAACGCCGCCCTCGAAGCCGCCATCGCCGGGCTCCCCGGCGCCGACGCCACCGCCGCCCTCGTGCGGGTCGGCGGCAAGGAGGGTACCTGGCACGGCAGTTCGGGCGTCCACGACCTGCGCACCGGACGGCCCGCCGATCCCGCCGCCCGCTTCCGCGCCGGGTCCGTCACCAAGGTCTTCACCGCCGCGGTCGCCCTGCAACTGGCCGAGGAGGGACGCCTGGACCTGGACCGCAGCGCCCGCTCCTACCTGCCGGACCTGATCCCGGCGCCGTACGAGGGCGTCACCGTCCGGCAGCTCCTCGACCACACACACGGCATCCCCGCGGCGGACTTCCCCGGCACCACCGTCGAGGAGTGGTACGCCAACCGCTTCCTCGTCCACGACCCGCGGGACATGGTCCGCTCGGCGGTGTCGAAGAAGCCCGAGTTCGCGCCGGGCGAGCGGCAGCACTACCTCAACATCGGCTACACCATCGCCGGCCTGATCGTCGAGCGCGTCACCCACGACTCCTACGAGCGTCAGGTCGCCCGGCGGGTGCTCGGGCCGCTGGGACTGCGGGACACATCCTTCCCGGGGACGAACCCGCGCATCACCGGACCGCACAACCACGGCTACCAGACGATGCGGCTCGACGACGGCACGACGGGTCTGCGGGACGTCACCGTGTGGGGGACGACGGAGGGCTGGGCGGCCGGGGACATCGTCTCGACCACCGCGGACCTGGAGAGGTTCACCCGCGCCCTGTTCCGGGGGCGGGTCGTGCGCGGGCCGCTGCTGGAGGAGATGTTCACGCTGCCCGAGGTGACCGACTTCCAGACCGGGAAGCCGGCCGCCTACTCCGTCGGGCTGTCCATGAAGGTGCTGGGCGGGCGCGAGGTCTGGGGCAAGACGGGCGGGCGCTGGGGGTACAACGCCGCCATCGCCTCCACCCGCGACGGCTCGCGCACTCTCGTCTACAGCGTCAACTCCACCGACGCCAAGGGCCAGGGCATGAACCGGACCGCCGAGAAGATCATGGTGGCGGCCTACGGCAGGCCGTAGTAGGCCCCGCCCGCTCACGTCACCGGGGGCGTGGTCCGTACACGCAGTACCTACGGAGGGGCTGCGCCACCTCGGGTACGAGATTCCCGAGCCATCGGAAGCCGCCTGTGCTACCTTGGTCGGCGTTGCAGTTTTGGTTCCCAGAGACTTCGAGTGCTCTTTCGACCTTTGTCGACACGAGCACTCTTTTTTGTTTCCGAGGATTCTCGGATCTCCTTAGGGTGATCATTTCGGCGACTACGGGCCCGCAAGGTGCGGGTCCTGAGTACTGCCCTCAAGGGAGATTCATATGGCTACCGGCACCGTGAAGTGGTTCAACTCGGAAAAGGGCTTCGGCTTCATCGAGCAGGAGGGTGGCGGCCCGGACGTCTTCGCCCACTACTCGAACATCGCCACCTCTGGCTTCCGTGAGCTCCAGGAAGGCCAGAAGGTCACCTTCGACGTCACGCAGGGCCAGAAGGGCCCGCAGGCCGAGAACATCGTTCCCGCCTGACGCGTACGCGCATGCCCTGACCGGGGCCCGCACCCTCGCGGTGCGGGCCTCGGCTCGTTTTGTTTCCATCCGGCTCAAATCTTGTGAATCCCGCGGCACTCCCCTGCCGTCGCGCATTCCTCGACGCGTGCCGCTTCGAGGAAGGTTCTCCATGGACCGCACGGCTCGCAGGAGCAACGGCTCCCCCCACTCCCGCGGCAACGGGTCCCGCTCCCGTAAGTCGGGCGGCGCAGGCTCCGCCTCCCGTCCGGCGGGCGGCGGCCGGGGCGGGCGCCGCCCCGCTCCCAGCCAGGAATTCGCACCGCCCGCCACGCTCACCCCGGCGCTGCCGGCCGTCGAGGCGTTCGACGAGCTCGACCTGCCCGAGCGGCTGCTGGCCGCACTGCGCTCCGAGGGCCTGACCGCGCCGTTCCCGATCCAGGCGGCGACCCTGCCGAACTCCCTGGCCGGCCGGGACGTGCTCGGCCGCGGCCGCACCGGCTCCGGCAAGACGCTCGCCTTCGGGCTCGCGCTGCTGGCCCGCGTCGACGGACGGCGGGCCGAGTCCCGGCAGCCGCTCGCCCTCGTGCTGGTGCCCACCCGCGAGCTGGCCCAGCAGGTCACCGACGCCCTCACCCCGTTCGCCCGCGCGCTGCGGCTGCGGCTCACCACGGTGGTCGGCGGCCTGCCGATCGGCCGGCAGGCGAACGCGCTGCGCACCGGCGCCGAGGTCCTCGTCGCCACGCCCGGGCGCCTCAAGGACCTCATAGACCGAGGCGACTGCCGCCTGGACCAGGTCGACATCACGGTCCTCGACGAGGCCGACCAGATGACCGACATGGGCTTCATGCCCCAGGTGACCGCCCTGCTCGACCAGGTGCGCCCCGGCGGCCAGCGGATGCTGTTCTCTGCGACCCTGGACCGCAACGTCGACCGGCTGGTCCGCACCTACCTGCACGACCCGGTCGTCCACTCCGTCGACCCGTCGGCGGGCGCGGTCACCACGATGGAGCACCACCTGCTGCACGTGGAGGACGACGACAAGCACGCCACCACGACCCGGATCGCCGCCCGCGACGGACGCGTGATCATGTTCCTGGACACCAAGCACGCCGCCGACCGGCTGGCCAAGAAGCTGCTCGCCGTCGGGGTGCGCGCCATGGCCCTGCACGGCGGCAAGTCCCAGTCGCAGCGGACCAAGACCCTGGCCCGTTTCAAGGACGGTCAGGTCACGGTCCTGGTGGCCACCAACGTCGCCGCCCGCGGCATCCACGTCGACAACCTCGACCTCGTCGTCAACGTGGACCCGCCCGGCGACCACAAGGACTACCTGCACCGCGGCGGCCGCACCGCCCGGGCCGGCGAGTCCGGCACCGTCGTCACGCTGGTCCTGCCCCACCAGCGGCGGGAGATGACCCGGCTGATGTCCGACGCCGGGATCACCCCGCAGATCACCCGGGTCCGCTCGGACGAGGACGAACTGAGCCGCATCACCGGGGCGCAGGAGCCGTCGGGCGTGCCCGTCGTCCTCACCCCGCCGCCCGCCGAGAAGCCTCCGGCGCGCACGGGTTCCGCCTCCAACGGGCGGCGGAGCAGGCCGTCCCGGGGCCGCCGCCGCTGAACCCCGGCCCTGGGCCCCCGGGCCCTACGGCTTCAGCGCCGGCCGCAGCACCGTGCCCTCCCCGACCGACGACAGGAGCAGGGAGCCGTCCGGGGCCGTGGCGGGGCCGGTGAAGAGCGGGGCCAGGGGGCGATCGGGCAGTTTTCCCGTCAAGCGGGGCCGTGACCGGCCAGTCCTGTTCCGGTTCCCGGCCCCGTTCCGGTTCCCGGCCCCGTTCCCGTTCCCGGGCGGTCTTCTCGTCCGCCGCCGCTAGAAGGCCCCTCGGCGCCTCACCGTCCCCGTCCCGGCGCCGCCGTGCTCGCCCGCCGCACCAACCGCGTGGGCACCAGCGTCGTCCCGTGCTCCGCCCCGCCCTCCCGCATCTTGCTGAGCACCCCCTCCACGCACAGCCGTCCCACCTCGGCGAAGTCCTGGTGGATCGTGGTGAGGGGCGGGAGGAAGGACGCGGACTCGGGGATGTCGTCGAAGCCGATGACGCTGACGTCGTCGGGGACGCGGCGGCCGCGTTCGTGCAGGGCGCGCAGCAGGCCGAGGGCCATCTGGTCGTTGGCCGTGAACACGGCCGTGCAGTCGGGGTCGTCGGCCAGCCGAAGGCCCGCCCGGTAGCCGGATTCGGCCGACCAGTCGCCGCGAACCAGGGGCGGCGTCACCCGGCCCGCGGCTCTCAGCGTGTCGCGCCAGGCGTTGGCGCGGCGCTGGGCGGCGAAGGAGCCCTCCGGCCCGGCCAGGTGCCAGACCGTGTCGTGGCCGAGGTCCAGCAGATGCCGCACGGCGTCCCGGGCGCCGCCCGCCTGGTCGGTGTCCACGACGGTGTAGCGGTCGCCGGCGTCGGAATCGGCCACCACGACCTGCACGCCGAGCGGGAGGGACACCGTCGCCGCGTCGAGCAGGTGGATCTCCATGATGACGATGACGGCGTCCACGGCGAGCTCGCCCAGCCGGGAGAAGGCGCCGTTCACCTCGTCCTGGGTGGGTACGGCCACGGGCAGCAGAGTGACGGCGTACCCGTGCTCGGCGGCGGAGGTGGCGATGGCCTCCAGGGTGCGGATGTTGCCCATGGTCGAGAGGGAGAAGGTGATCACGCCGAGGGTGCGGAACTCGCCCCGGCGCAGCGCCCGGGCCGCGCTGTTGGGGCGGTAGCCCAGCTCCCGCATGGCGGCCATGACCTGCGCGCGGGTGTCCTCGGTGACGCCCGGGAAGCCGTTCGAGACGCGGGAGACGGTCTGGGACGAGACCCCCGCGAGCTGCGCGACGTCCGCCATGGACGCGCCCTGGCGGGGCCGGGCCGCGCGCCTTCTCGTACGGCTCGCGCCCCCCGGCTGGCTCTCGCCGTCCACGGTGCCCACCTGCCCCTCGTTCCCCTCGCCGCGCACCCGGCGCAATTTTCGGTCCGGAACGAGTCCTTGACCCCTGAGATTCGGACAGTGTAGACATCCCGCCAGTGGATGTTTACGTAAACATTGCCGAGTCGAAATCGTACGAGAAGGCGCTGAATCCGCACCAGTCGCACCACGTAGGCCCCGATCTCCGCGTCCGCCGGAAGCCCTCGTCACCGCGTGGCACGCAGAAGAGCTGGAGTACTCGAGATGGCACACCGCACCCGTAAGAGAAGGCTCCTCGGGGCCATCGGCGTCACCGCCGTGGCGACCGGAACCCTCCTGGCCACGACGATCCTGCCCGCCGCGCACGCCGAGCCTGCCCTGGCCGCGGCCGCCGGGGTCGCCGTCCGGCCCGACCCCTCCTACTCGGGCGACGAGTTCGAGGGCTGGGGCACCAGCCTGGTCTGGTTCGCCAACGCCACCGGCGACTATCCGCCCGCCGTCCGCGAGAAGCTCTACAAGCTCCTCTTCGGCGACGACGGTCTGAACCTGAACATCGCCCGCTACAACATCGGCGGCGGCAACGCCCCCGACGTCAAGGACTACCTGCGGGCCGGCGGCGCGGTCGAGGGCTGGTGGAAGGCCCCGGCGGGCACCACCCGCGAGGACGTCGACTGGTGGGACGCCGACGAACCCGGCGACTGGAACAAGCACGCCGACAAGACCCAGCGCTGGTGGGTCGACCGCATCAAGAAGGACATCACCCACTGGGAGACCTTCAGCAACTCCCCGCCCTGGTTCATGACCGAGAGCGGCTACGTCTCCGGCAACTTCGACGCCGGCAAGGACCAGCTGAAGCCGGGGTCGGTCGACGACTTCGCCAAGTACCTGGTCGGCGCGACCGAACGCCTGGAGAAGGCGCACGGCATCAAGGTCGACACCCTCGACCCGTTCAACGAGCCGAACACCGACTACTGGGGCACCAAACTCGGCCCGGACGGCGAGCCGACCGGCGGACGCCAGGAGGGCGCCCACATCGGCCCCGAGCTCCAGCAGAAGGTGATCCGCGCACTGGCCCCCGTCCTGAAGAAGTCCCGGTCGGACGCGGAGATATCCGCGATGGACGAGACCAACCCCGGCACCTTCGCGACCAACTGGAACTCCTACCCGCAGGAGGTGCGCGACCTCGTCGGCCAGATGAACGTCCACACCTACGGCACCGGGCAGCGCACCACCGTCCGCGACCTGGCCAAGGCCGCCGACAAGCCGCTGTGGATGAGCGAGGTCGAGGGCGACTGGGGCGACGGCCAGAGCTTCACGGACATGCGGCCCGGCCTGGGTCTCGCCCAGCGCATGGTGGACGACCTGCGCGAACTCGAGCCCAAGGCCTGGGTGTTCTGGCAGCCCGTCGAGGACTACGGCAACATGAAGCCGGGCGGCGAGTCCGCCAAGGGCGGCAACTGGGGCGAGATCCAGCTCCCGTTCAGCTGCACCTCGAAGGACACCCTGACGTCCTGCCCGATCTACACCAACACGAAGTTCGACACGGCCCGCAACTTCACGCACTACATCAAGCCCGGCGACCGTCTGATCAAGACGAACGACACCTCCAGCACCGCGGCGGTCTCCCGCACGGGCGACGCGGCGACCGTCGTCCACGTCAACAGCACGACCGAGGCGCGGGACGTCACCCTCGACCTCTCCAAGTTCGGCCGGGTCTCCTCCCGCGCCACGGTCACCCCGGTGGTGACCAGCGCCGACGGCAAGCTGGAGAAGCACAAGGCCGTCCGCGTCACCGGCAAGCAGGCCACCCTCTCGGTGCCCGCGCAGTCGGTGACGTCCTTCCTGGTCAAGGGCGTCTCGGGGGTCGCGAAGGACGCGGCCGAGCTGCGCAAGGGCCACACCTACCGCCTGACCGGCGTCCAGAGCGGCAAGGACCTCACCCTCGCAGGCAACGGCACGGGCCTGGTCATCAGGACCCCGAACACGGCCGACCCCAGCGGGCAGCAGTGGCGGGTGGAGCAGATCCGTGGCGAGGACAACCGCAAGCGCTACGTCCTCACCGAGACCGGCGCGGACAAGCGCCTGGCCGTCCGTGACGGCGCCCTGGTCGCCGAACCCGACGAGGGCCGCCGCGACGCCGCCGCGCAGTGGATCGCGTCCTCCACCGGTGACGGTTCGTGGACGCTCGTGAACGCGGCGACCGGCCAACTCCCCGATGTCGGCGGCCAGTCCACGAACGACGGTGCCTCCGTGGGCGTCTGGCAGCCGAACTCCGGAGCCAACCAGCGGTGGAAGGTCACGGAGGTGGCGGGCGGCTGACGCTGCGCGCACCGCGCGGCTTCACCCGGGCGCCCCCGCCCGTCATCGGATCCCGGTGGCCGGCGGGGGCGGCCCTGTTGCGTCAGTCTCTCTTCCAGCCGGTCCTCTTCAGCGGGCCTCTGTCACCGGGCCGGCGGGGTGAACTCCGGCTGGTCGATGATCCGCAGCCAGCTCCCGTCCGCCTGCCTGCGCACCACCTGCGCCCGCGCCCCCGTCCCGTCCTTCGGCGGGGTGGAAGTGAGGGAAGAGTTGGCTTCCGGTGCCAACTGGAGCAGGACTACGTGCAGGTGCACGTGAGTTCGCGGATGGACGCCGACGACGGGGACCATTGCAAGGTGACCCCGGCGGGCTGGACCGCGATCAAGTAGGCGCGGCCGTCCGGGACTCGATCCGCCCCCGTCACCGCTTCGGAGAGGACCTCCCGCATGCCCGAGCTCTATCCCGCCGGCATCGAGCCGTACGCGCACGGCATGCTCGACGTCGGCGACGGCAACCGCGTGTACTGGGAGACCTGCGGCAATCCCGCCGGCAAGCCCGCCCTCGTGCTGCACGGCGGACCGGGGTCGGGGGCGGAGCCGTTCTGGCGGCGGCTGTTCGACCCGGCGGCGTACCGCATCGTGCTCCTCGACCAGCGCGGGTGCGGGCGGAGCACGCCCGACGCCGCCGATCCGCGGACCTCGCTCGCCGCGAACACCACGCACCATCTCATCGCCGACGCCGAGCGATTGCGACAGCACCTCGGCATCGAGAAGTGGCTGCTCCTCGGCGGCTCCTGGGGCGTGACCCTCGCGCTGGCCTACGCCGAGCAGCATCCCGGTTCCGTGGCCGAGCTGGTCCTGTTCAGCGTCACCAACACCACGCGGCGCGAGGTGGAGTGGGTCACCCGGGACATGGGGCGGATCTTCCCCGCCGAGTGGGCCCGGTTCCGGGACGCCGTACCGGAGTCCGAACGCGACGGGAGCCTGGTGGACGCCTACGCCCGGATGCTCGCCGACCCCGATCCGGCCGTACGGGAGCGGGCCGCGCGGGAGTGGTGCCGATGGGAGGACGTGCACGTCTCCACCGGGCCGGGGCACCGGCCCGACCCACGCTACGACGACCCGCTCTTCCGGATGCGCTTCGCCCGCCTCGTCACGCACTACTGGCGGCACGCCGCCTTCCTGGACGACGGGGCACTGCTGCGCGACGCCGGGAGGCTGGCCGGCATCCCGGGCGTGATGATCCACGGCCGGATGGACATCAGCGGGCCGGTGGACGTCGCGTGGCGGCTGGCTCAGGTGTGGCGGGACGCGGAACTCGTACTGATCGGGGACGAGGGGCACGGGTTGTCCGGGGGCTCCACGACGGCGGCGGTGGTGGCGGCCACGGACCGGTTCCGGGGGGCGTGACGGGCGAGGACGCGCAGGGGTGCGGGGGCACGGAGGCTCAGGCGCGTGGAGACGGCCGGTGAGGTGCAGCGGTGCTGAGGCTCAGGTGCGTGGAGACGGCCGGTGAGGTGCCGGGGCGCAGAGGCGTAGAGGCCGGTCCGCCGGTTGTGGTCCGCCGTCAGCAGGCGCCCGAGGTCCGCCCCGCCCCGCACGTCCCCAGGCTGCACCACCTCCGCCGCCCGCTCTCGTCGAGGAACAGCCACCCGCAGTCGCGGCCGGGGCAGCTGCGGACCGTGAAGCGTCGCGGGTCGGTGAGCAGTTCGCCCGCCGGGCGGGCCACCGCGTGGAGAGGCAGCCGCAGGCCTGCCGCGGGGGACGGCCGCCAGCGGGCCAGGCCGTCCTCGCCCCGGGTGAGGACCGAGCCTCGCGCTGCCTCCTCCACCACCCCGGCGACCGCCTTGAAGGCCCGGCCGTCCTGCGGGTCGGTCAGACACGCGTACAGGTCCGTACGGAACCGCCGGGCCTCCTCGAGAGCGGCGGCGGCCTCGTCCGGCCGGCGCAGGGCCTGTTCCCGCAGCCGGGCGGTCTGCCGCTCCTCGATCAGGTCGACGTGCCCCGCCCACACGGCGAACGTGGCGTAACCGGGCAGCCACTCCGACCCGGGCAGCCCGTTCCCGCCCCACCCCGCGTAGGTGTTGCAGAACTCCAGCGCCGGGTGCCCGCTCGTGGTCCAGGGCAGCCACTGGTCGTCGACCCGGACCGCGTAGACGGGCCCGGGCGGCCGGTCCAGCCGGGGGTCGTCGCTGAGCATCCGCTCGTGCAGGGTGTGCAGTTCGCGTCCCGGCTCGATCCCGAGCTCGTCCGCGAGGAGCGCGCGCGTACGGCCGTACAACCGGAGCGCTTCGGCACGGCGGCCCATGCGGTGCAGGGCGGTCATCTGCGCGGCGACCAGCCGTTCGCGGGTCGGGTGCTCCTGGAGCGACGGTGTCAGATCCGCCACGACCCGCTCGTGCAGACCCATGTCGAGCTGGGCCAAGGCCCGTTGCTCCACCGCCGACAGCCGCAGTTCGGCGAGCCGGGCGCCCAGGCGTGCCCGCAGCCGGTCGTCGGCCACGTCCGCGAGCAGCGGACCGCGCCAGAGCGCGAGGGCACGGTCGTAGTGGCCGATCCGCTCCACCGGGTCACGCGCGTCGGCCGCCTGCCCGACGAGCCCGGTGAACTCCTGCGCGTCGATCCGGTGCGGGCCCGCTTCCACGGCGTAGCCGTCGTGCCGCGTCTCGACGGCCACCCCGTAGGGCCGGAGCGCGGCGCGGAGCCGGCCGACGTAGGTGTGGACGGTGGCGCGGGCCGAGGCGGGCGGGTCGTCGTCCCACAGGAGGTCGATGAGGCGTCCGGTCGGGACGGCGTGGCCCGCGTGCAGCAGCAGGACCGCCAGCAGGCACCGCTCCTGACGGCGGCTGCCGGACAGCACGGACCGCCCCTCGTGCCGGGCGGCGAACGGACCGAGCAGCTGGAAATCCATGACTGCCCGGCAGCGTAGCCGTGCGGCGCAGGTCCGGGCCGGGCCGGGCCGGGCGTGGTGAGGCTTTGGTCAGAGGCGGCGGAGAGACTTCGGCGCACCTTCCTTCCGCCCTTCCGGACAGGGACAGTCATGCACCTCCAGACAGGGACAGTCATGCACCGAACTCTCCTCGCCCCCGCCCTGGCACTTGCGGCCGTACTCCTCGGCACACAGCCCGCCTCCGCCGCGACTCAGCAGGCCGCTCCCGGCTGGGAGCCCGCTCCCTCCGCGCCGTGGGATGTCGGTGCCGGCGTGCGGTGCGACTTCCCCGTCCACGGCGAGCCCGTCGTCGACGAGGTCGAGCAGCGGGTGCTGAGCACCCACCCCGACGGTTCCGTGCGGCGGGTGGCGTATCGGGGCGATCTCGTCGTACGCGTCACGAACACCGCGACCGGCGCTTCCCACGACGCCGACGTGAGCGGCTCGGCCGTCGTCGAACACCGGCGCGACGGCTCGCAGTTCTGGGCGGTGCGCGGGCCGGTGCTGGTCGGTGTCGGGGCGGGCCTGGGCAGTCTGCCGCGCGGTCTGTACGTCGTCGACGGCATCTTCACGATGGACATCCGTGCCGACGGGTTCAAGGACGTGCGCCTCGTCCACGGGACGACCGACGACCTGTGCGCCCGCATCGACTGACCCGAGCCGAACACCCCGCGCCGACGGCCGTTCAGCCGATGTCCACCACTCTCGCCCACGCCGGGGGTGAGTCCGGGACGTACTCCGGGTTGGACTCGTCGAAGGCGTGGTTCTCTACGTGGCGGGGGAACAGGCCCACCACCGTGCGGCAGGGGGGGTCTCGTGGCCGGCCAGGGGGTCTGGCCGTCGGTGAGGGCGACGATGACGTCGGGGGCCGGGCGGGTGCGCAGGGCGCGGGTGAAGCCGGCGCGCAGGTCCGTGCCGCCGCCGCCCGTGAGCGGGATGCCCTCGGCGCGGCACAGACGGCGGGCGACCCCCGCCGAGGCGTCGCAGGGGACGACGGTGACCAGGTCGCGGCGGCCGCCGACGGCACGGGCGATCGCGGCGACCTCCAGGAGCGCGCTGCCCAGTTCGGCGTCGCTGACCGAGCCGGAGGTGTCGATGACGACGGACACGCGGGGCGGTCGGCGGCGCAGGCTCGGCAGGACCGTGCCGGGCAGGGCGGTGGAGCGGCGGGCGGGCCGGCCGTAGGTGTAGTCCTCGCCCGCGCCGGGGGCGGACGCCGCCGAGCGGACCGCCGCGCCCAGTAGCTGCCGCCACGGCTGGGGCGGGTGGAAGGCCTCCTCGGCCCAGCGTCGCCAGCCCTGCGGGGCATGCCCGGGGCGGCCGGTGATGCCCTGCGCGACCCGGAAACGGACCGCGTCCCGCTCCCGCTCGCTCAGGCCGTGCGCGCCGTCCGGGCCCAGTTCCCACTCCCGGTCCCGTCCGTCGGCGCCGCTGCCGCAGTCCAGCCAGGCCAGGTCCTGCGCCCGCGGGCCCAGGCTGAACTGGCGCAGGTACTCCTCCATCAACTCGCCTTCGCGCAGGCCGAGATCATCCGGCTCCACGACTCCCGCCGGGCGGGCCAGGCCGTCGCCGTAGACGTCGTCGTTGATCTCGAAGTCGGCGGCGATGTTCATCCGCAGGCGCTCCGCCGGGCCGTGCAGGCCCCGCTCCTTCGCGACCCGGTCGCTGCGGCCGTGGTGGTCGCGCAGCAGGTGCGACACCTCGTGCACCCACACGCCCGCCAGTTCCTCGATCGGCGTGCGGTCCACGAAGCCCGGCGAGACGTAGCACCGCCAGTACCGGTCGACGCCCATCGTCGGCACGCGCCGCGACTCGACGACGTGCAGGGCGAAGAGGGCCGTCGCGAGGTAGGGGCGGACGCGGGCGGCGTGCAGGCGGGCGGTGAAGAGCTTGTCCCGGTCGAGGGGCATGGGGGCGGCCCCGGGG
>NZ_JAIGQA010000218.1:0-12680 GCF_019733245.1 Streptomyces sp. WAC04114 | reverse complement strand
TGTTGCGGCCCTCTTGGAGGTGAGCAGCCCCTGCCCGCCAGTCAGGGACTTGCTCAGTTTTAGAGAGCGAGTCCGATAGAAGTTACTGGAAAGTAGGGTTGGTGCCGGAGATCGAGTGTGCGCCTCGGTGACTCGTCTTTGCCTGCGGCTTTGTTGGGTGGCTCCGCGGGCCTGCTCAACAGGAGCCTTGGCTGCTCAGGGGCAAGAGGCCGCCGGTAGTGGCGGTCGTAGGGCGCGGGCGAACAGGCTCCAAGTCGGCCCAGTGTCGTGGCGTGACATCGCTTCGTCGGGCCTGGTCCGAACCGGACGGGCTTGCCACCGTAGGGTGACTTCTCGTACCAGCCCGGGGGAGCCCTGGGCATCAGATGCGCGCAGCAGCGGGGGAGTACGAGATGCAGGGCACTGGGGCGACGAATGTTCAGATCAGGCTCGACTCGGCGACTGAACTTGACGATCGCCTGGCGCTGATCGGGTGGCTCCGCGGTGAACGCGGCCTCCAGGGGCGTGTGCACGTCCTGCCCGCCGCACCCGCGGAGAACGACCTCGGTGCCGGGCTCGACTTGCTCACGGTATCCCTCGGTTCCAGCGGTATCGCCACCGTCTTGGCCGGTTCCCTCGCCACCTGGCTGCAGAACCGCCGTACCCCGACCAAGATCCGCATCTCCATCACCCGGGCCGACCGCACCCTGGAACTCGAGACCGGTGACGCAGCCGAGGCCGAGGCGCTGATCCAGCGATTCCTGACGGACGACACCGATGGAGTCTGACGACGCCGCTATCCTCATCGGCGTCTCCCAGTACCGGGACCCCTCCCTCCTGGACGTGCCCGCAGCGCGCAACAGCCTGCACGCGATGCACCGGCTGCTGACGACCCCCGAGCTGTGCGGCTGGTCCGAGGACCAGGTACACGTTCTGGAGGACTCCGCCGGGGCCACGGACCTGGCCCTGGAAGTGCACCGCCTGGCCGAGGAGACCACGGGTACCCTGCTGATCTACTTCGTCGGCCACGGGGTCGTTAGCAAGTCCGGTGCCCTGTGCCTGGCTGCCGGCGATACCCAGCTGCGCTATCCGGACCTCACCGGCCTGGAGTTCGACAAGGTCCGCAGCGCACTCCTGGACTCAACGGCCCAGGTGAAGTTGGTAATCCTCGACTGCTGTTACTCGGGCCGGATCATCCAAGGCCTGGCAGGCGCGGGTGATAGCCAACTCGTGGACAGCACCGACATCCATGGCGTCTATACGCTCACAGCGGCCGACCAGGTCGCACACGTGCCTTCGCGAGACGAGACTGCCGCCACGTCCTTCACCCAGGTCCTGTGCGACGTCGTGCGAAGCGGCATCCCAGGCGCTCCGCCAGCGCTCGCTTTGACCGACATTTATCCGAAGCTCAAAAGCACGCTCAAGGCGCGCGGTCTTCCGGAGCCCAACCAACGCGGGACCGACACTGTCGTGTCTTACCCCTTCAGCCGCAACGTCGCGTACACCGGCGGAACCGGATTCCGGCTGCTCCCTCAGGCGCACGTGGACCACTTCCTCAGGACCCTCGCCGCACAGCCGCACCACGACCTCACGGCTGAGAGTATCGAGAAACTGGAGGACTGGCCCGGCGTCTACCTTCTGCACCGGAAGTCCCACGAGGCCCCGGAGCTCCTCTACGTGGCACGGAATGATCGATCGATCGCCGTCCGTCTCGGCCAACACCTGCGAAAGATCAGCGGACGCTGCCATATCGACGCCCACGACCTCTCGTTCAGCTATCTCCAACTGGACGACGACCTCAGTGTCCTGGCACCGGAGCGCCTCGTGCTCCAGCACCTCCACGCCCAGGGACGTTCTCCGCAGTGGAACAACAGCGGCTTCGGCAACAACGACGCGGGCAGGATGAGGGACTCCCACCGACGTGGCGGCGACCACTTCGACGTACTCCATCCGATCGACCTGTCATGGCCTGTTCGCTTCGACGACCCAGCCCGCAAGGTGACGGCGCACCAGATGGCTGCGCAACTACGAGCCCAACTTCCTTACGGCTTCCGTATCGAGCCCTGGGAAACCGAACTCGACCAGGTGCGGCTCGCCCTCCCGGACGGCTCTCTCAGCGCCGATCAGGCCTTCCGCCTGCTCGCTGCTGCCATGGGCGACTCATGGCAGATCAGCGCCCTGATAGGCCAGGTTCTGATGTACCAGGAGCAGGGCAAGGAGTACCCCAACGCCATCCGCTACTACGCGGGCCCACGGACGATCACCGAAATGCCCGAAGTGTGCGAGGCGGCCGGCCTCCCTGACGACTGCTAAGAGGGCGTTAAGTCCGTTTCTAATAGCGGCCTCGTCCGGGCTGGGTGAGAAAGCCTTGGCGGAGGAGACGTCCGAGGCGGGCGCGGGTGACGTTGACGGATGCCTCGTTGGTGGGCAGGTCGACGAGTTCGTGCAGCTCACGGGTACGGAATTGCTGGTCGGGGTGTTGGTTGAAGGCGTTCACGATGGCCTGGTAGGCGGTGTTCGTCTCGGGCGGTTCACTTTCGCTTCCTGCGGCCGGTGCGAGTTCGGCGATGACCTTGCGGGCAGTGGCCAGGTCCGCGAGCCGCGCTTCGGTCTCGGTCAGGGCGGCGGTCAACTGCGCGATTTTGTGGCTTAGTTCACCGGCCCTGGCCGCGGTTTCATCATGCTGGGCCTGCAGGTCGGCAAGGAGCTTGGTGATGTTCATGCGGCCAGCTCGAGGGTGTCGCGCTAGGTGGGGGCGGGTGCGGTGAGGCGGCGGGTCATGTTCGCGATCGATGCCCAGTAGACACGCGAGGCGGAGGTATCGGGCCGGTGGTCGTACTCACGGGCCAGCCGGCGGTGCAGCATCAACGTGCCGTTGACCTGCTCCACAATCCACCGCTTCGGCTGTGGGACGAAGCCTTTGCCCTGATCGGCGGGGTTGCGGCGGACGACCTCGACGTCGATGTCCAACAGGGTGCCGTGAATGAGGACTTCGTCCTTAAGCCCTGGTCCACCAGGGCCTTCTCCAGACGGTTGCCGCACCGCCGCCTGGTCGAGGAGAGCGGTGCCGGCGGCGTTGTCGTGGACGGAGGCGGCCTGCACCACGACGCCGATGATCAGGCCGAGAACGTCGACGGCCAGCCCTCGCTTGCGGCCCGACACCTTCTTGTTGGCGTCCAGCCCCGTCGTGGCCTTGGGGACACCAGCGGCCGCGCGGACCGACTGGGTGTCGATGATCACGAGGGACGGGTCCTCTAATCGCTTCGCTCTCTCCCGTACCTGGCAGCGCAGAAGTTCCTGGATGCGCTGATCAAGCCCGTCCTGACGCCACAGGCCAAAGTAGTAGAACGCCGCTGACCAGGACGGCAGATCATGCGGGAGGCAGCGCCATTGGCAGCCCGTCCGGTTCTGATAGAAGATCGCGTTCACGACCTCCTGCAGGTCACAGGAGCCCGGATCTCCGGTCGCCGACCGCTTCACCCGGTCCTGCTTCAAGGCCGTGATCAGCGGCTCGATCAACGCCCACTGCTCATCCGCTAAGTCGCTCGGGTACGGATCTCTCTTCACGTCCGCATCTCGGCATGAACATGCCGACCAGATGCCCCGCGCGACGATCAGTCCCACGATCGAGCGATCACGAACCGAGGAAGACCGGACTTAACGCCCTTTGAGAAGAGGGAAGGGCGCTGCTGGGTCCCTCGGCGGTGGTCAGGAGGCGTCTGATCTGTGGTTGTTGGGAGTTTGTTGATAGAGGTGGTGTGGCGTTGGGGATGGTTTCTTGTACCTAATCGTTCGGTGCGGGTTCGTGCTGGTCAGAGGCTTGCTGTGTGTTTGGGATGGCCGGTGGCTGGCGGGTGGGGCCGGGGAGCAGGTCGGTCATCGAGGCCGCGAGGACGGGGTTGCTGTGGAACGATCAGGGCGTAGTCCGGTGTGTCCTTGGGACGGTCGGCTCTCCAGTCGGGGCGCTGGCCTGGGCCGGCCGATAGGGGGTGGAGCGGGTGTCGCAGGAGCAGGACCGCGAGGTTCCTCTGGAGCGATTGTCCGGGCAACGCCCAGGCCCGGCCGACCTCGATAGGCGGCAGCGGATTCTGAGCCGCCTGCGCCGGTTCGGCCCTGGGCCCGCGGGCTGGTATGCCGATATCTGCACTCTGCTGGATGAGGACCTGCCGCTGCGTTCGACCGGGATGCTGGTCTCGCACCTGTTCCGGGAACTGGAGAGCGCGCTTCGCGAGGTTCTCCTGCCCGATGCCATCCGGAAGGACCCGCCCCAGAGCCGTCGGCACCTGTTCGAAGTGCAGGGTGTGCTGGACTGGCTGGACATCCCAACTGACAGTCCTGCGGGCAAGGTCTGGCTGGCGGAGGCGACGAAACTGCACAGCTACGCGCACCGGGTCCGTATGGAACAGACGCCGATGGACCAAGCGGTTCGTCTGCGACTGGCCGATCTGGAGGACATGCTCGATGTGGTCCTCGATCGCTTCGAGACCCGCTACGTCACCGTGCTGCAGCGTCTGGAGACCTTGGCTGCTGTCCGCAATCCGAGCAAGACAGATGTGAAGCTGCTGATGGGATCCTTCCCTCAGGACTACCTGACCCAGGAACGGTTCTTCGGGCTGCTGAACACTGCTGGGTGGCTGCCGCACCTGGACAAGCACGGATTTTTCAGCACGCCGCCGGCACCGGAAAACGATGACGAAGCGGGCACGGTGGCCTTCCCTGCCTGGCCGGCCTCAACGTATCTAGTGCGGATGGCCAGCGTTGCTCCGGCAGTTGTGTTGTCCATCGCCGAGCGGATCCCCTCGACGGACAATCCGCGGGTCAACCTAGATGTGACCGAAGTGGCACTCCTGCTGTCCCCTGCGGAAGCAGCGCGTCTGGTGCCACGGGCGGTGGAAGCGATCCGCGGCCCCTACTTGATCGCCCCGGACCGCTACGCCCAACTTGCAGTCCGCTGTGCCCAGGGCGGCCACACTGAGCAGGCACTGGCGGTGATGACCGCACTTTTGCAGGCCGCACAGCACGGCGGCCGGATCGACGACTACGATCTCCAGGAGATCCTCCGTACGCATAACGTCGACTTGGCCCGTCACCTAGGGACGGCCTGGTTGGAGGTGCTGGCCGGCAGCCTGGCCAGCGCGCTTCTGGCCACCGGAATGGACCCTGACCGCGCCGGCGGAGAAGACTTGTCTACCGTGTGGTACCCGGTGCTGGACCCGGGCCACGGGGGGATGCGCTCTGACGACCGTGCCCTGTTCGCCGAGGCGGTCCGCGACACGGCAGACCACCTGGCGGCCACAGACATCCGCCAGGTCCTTTCCATCCTGGAGTCCCAGCCGTGGCTGGTCTTCCGCAGGCTCCGCCTGCATGTTCTCCAGCGTCACGGTGCCAACGCCCCGGACGCGGTGGAGAGCATCTTGACGGACCCCGACCAGATCACCGCCGCCCGGTCGCGGCGTGAGTGGGCACTCTTGGCCCGCGCCAGTGCCAGCTCGCTGCGTCCGGCTGCGCTCGAGGGGGTACTGGCCGTCATCGACGCTGGGCCGGACACCGAACGGTTCGTGGAGCGGTTCCGTAGCACTTCCGGTGGCGCCGAGCCGCCGGAGCAGTACGTGGAGCAGTGGGCGGGCGCCTGGCAGCGAGACCGCTATGCCGCACTGGCCGATGTCCTGCCCGAGCAGCAGCTGCGGCGCTACCGAGAGTTGTGCGAGAGCCTCGGTCCGGCACCGTCGTTGGACACGATTCCCCAGCCCCTGGCCTGGTCGGAATCTGAAGAGCAGGGCTCGCCGGAGAACCTGGCCGCGATGACCGCCACCGAACTGATCAGTCACGCCCGGCAGTTCCAGGCCACACCGACCCGGTTCGGCACGAACGCCGAGGCCTTCTGCAGTCAGCTGCAAGCCGCCGTGACCAGCCAGGCCCTCATTTACCAGGAGGACGCTCCGCAGTTCGCCGAGTTGGCTGATGACCACCTTGCCGCCGTTCTCGACGGATTCCGTACGGCTATTCAGGCTGGCCAGCAACTCAGCTGGGCCACCATCCTCCCGCTCGTACAGTCGGCTACCGGCCGTCCTCATACCTCCGACACCGGCACCCTGCACCTGGCCGTTGCCCGGATTGTGCTGGCGGGACTGGCGCTGCATAACACTCAGCAGATTCCCACCCCGCTCGGCGACGCACTGTGGGACGTACTCGAGTCGGTCTGGAGCGCCGCCAGGTCACCACAAGACGACCTTGACGCCGACCAGCAGTCTGTCTGGGACGAGAGTTTGGAAACAGCCTTGCGCGCCGCCGTCGCGTGGGCGCTGTGGCGCCGCGAACACGGCGCCGCCTTCCAGGTGCTGTTCACCGCCTTGGACACCCTGCTGCTGGACGCAGCTGGCACGCCCGCTGCCGCGGGCGCCAGCCCCGTCGGTCGGACCGTCGGGTCCTTGATTACCCGACTTGATGCTCTCGACCCGGCGTGGACGCGACGCCGAATCGAGGTCCTGTTCAACCTCGACACCGCACTGGGCCGTGCCAACTGGATGGCTTACCTGAGCAGCATGTCGTCGCTCACCGAGTCCGTCGTGAGCCTCCTCATGGATGTCTACCGCACTGCAGCACGCACACCCGCAGTGGGCGGTCAGGATCACCGGGACTTGCACCGGCGGCTGGGTGATCACCTCATGGCCATCTATCTGGCAGGTCTGCTCGGACTGGACGACGAGAGCACCATGGTCGACTACCTGCGCTCCTCACCCGTGGCTGGAGTTCAGCTCGCTTCCTCGCTGAGCGAAGTCGTTCACCACCGTGACCTGCCACCCGATACCCGCGACCGCATCATGCAGTGGTGGACCTGGCGCCTGAGCGCTCGGGATGACAACGCGAATGGACCTGCACCGCAACCCGAAGAGCTGCACACTCTGATCGGCCCGCTGGCCCGCAATGATGTTTTTCCGGTCATCTGGCGCCTGGAACAGCTGAGCGTTGTCTTCGAGACGACCGGAAGCCTCGGCCGTGACCGGCGCATCTACTCTTTCCTGGCCGAAGCAGCCACCGATTACCTCGGACCAGTCCTGGAACTGATGCACCGATGGGTCACCACGCTGGACATGTACGACTACGCCCCACGGATCAGGGAAAGTGAGATCCGCGCCGTTCTGCTGGCCGGACTAGCCTCTCCTGAACACCAGGAACTGGCCCGCGACATCATCAACCGAGCCACCTATCGCGGGCACTACCAATTCGCACCCCTGCTCACGGACACAGATGACCAGCCCGGCCCGTCCTGAAGCAACCCACCCGGCAGAGCGGTCGGCAGAGCGGCCCTGCCGTGCCGAGGGCTTCCGGCATCTAAAGGATCGGTGCGAGTTGTGCGGTCAGCGACTTGGTGCCGGGTCGGGTCTGCCGGTCCAGTACAGGGCGGCGTCGATGTCGCGTGCGGTCCAGCCGTCGGCGCGTGCTCCGCCATGCTTGAGGAGGTCGTCGAGGAGTTGCATGTAGCGGCCGTAGCGTCCCGGTGCGCGGGTGAGGGTGAAGCCGAGGGTATCCAGGGCGTGTTGGACACGGCGGTCGTAGACGGCCATCCGCTGTGGTGCTGCTGCGGTGAGGACGGCTGAGGCGAGTGCGTCGCCGGTGTGGAAGCCGGGCAGTTCGGCGATGATGCCGCGCCCCGCGCGGGCGGCCTGGCTGCGGGTGAGGGTGGTGTCGCGGACGGCGGTGACGGCCCGTTCGGTGACGGCTCGTACGTGGGTGTCGGGCAGGGACATGAGGTCTGTCACCCAGCGGGTTTGCGCGGAGAGCCGTTTCCAGACGACGAGGGCTGCGATGTCCGTCTTGCCGAGGCCGCCGGTATGCTCGGTGCGCTGCGCGACGTCGTGGAGGACCTCGTCGTAGTGGGGTGAGACGTTGGCGAGGTAGCCGGCGCGGGCGGGGATCAGGGTGTCCCAGGCCTGCCGGCAGAGGGCAGCGAACTCGTCGCCGCCTGGCGTCTCGGTGGTCATCTTCATGTCCGCATCATGTCGTCTTGGCGGGTTGGCGGGTTGGCGGGTTCGGGGGCTGCTTCGGCGAGGTGGTCGAGCTGGATGGCTTCGAGCGCCGTTTTGGTGATGCGTTCGGTGCCGTCGCAGATGGCGGTGATGGCTGCTTGGTGGATGAGGCATCGAATGCGGCCGGCGGTGCGCTGGTGGAGGTAGGAGGCGTGGCGGGGGAGTGTGCCGGGTGAGATCGAGGGCGTTTTCCATGTCGGTGAAGGAGCGGGTGTTTCCGTGGCGGGCGGGGAGGGGGCCGCAGTTGATGAGGCTGGCGCGGCCGGCGAGTTAGGCGCCGCGTATGCCGCTGAATAGGGGTGTGGCGGCGACGTCGATGCCGGTGTAGACGAAGTTCACACGCTTCTCCTCCTCGACGCACGGCCCCGTGAAGTAGCCGTTCGCCACCATGACCGAAACGACGGGGCCCAAGCGGAACGCCGGCCCGCGAGGAGCCCGGGCATGTCGGCCGCTACGCTGCCGCGGCCTGCCTGGAAGTGCTTGCACCGCACGAGCACCAGGACAATACAAGGTGCTGTGTCCCTGTTGGCTTTCGCGTTGATAGCGGCCTCCCCCTGCGCGGCGCACTGACTGTCAGTGCCGCCTGAAAGACTGTGGCAAGAGAACGGGAGGAAGTCCTATGGCGCGCAGTGACACGCTCCGGTCGGAGATCGCCCAGCTGGAAAAGAAGAATGCGGGCCTGAGTAACGACCTGGCCAAAGCCCAGAAAACGGCCAACGACGCCAGTGCGGCGGCCCTGAGGAAGCGAGGGCAGGCGGCGCGGAGCCGCAGCGAATCCAGCCGCCGTCTCGCATTGTCCGGCGCAGAGCGTGAAGCCAAGAAGGCCGCTGACGCGCAGACGAAGATCGCCGCCATCCAGGACAGAATGGCGAACAATACCAAGACCATCGCGGGCAAACAGGCGTCCCTCAGGGCAGCGGTGAGCACCGAACAACGGGCTCAGGACCGGCAGGACGACACCCGACGGCGGAAGGAGAAGAACCACGCCCGGGAAGTTGCCCGCTTGTCCCAGCCCGCTGCCCACATCAGGTACGTCGCAGTGCAGCTGCCGAAACCGGAGCCGCTGCGTGTCCTGTACCTCACTGCCAACCCAGAAGCCGTCGAGACCACGATCGAGCATCCTGACGGTTCGATCGAGACAAACGGCGTATGGCTCCGTGTGGACTACGAGGTTCGACAGGTCAAGGACATGCTTCGCAAGTCCAAATACCGCGACCTGGTGACTATCGAGCACCTTCCCGCGGCGACCGCCATGGACCTCCTCGAAGGACTGAACAACCACCGCCCCCACGTCGTGCACTTCTCCGGCCATGCCTCGTCCTGGGGCCTGTTGATGGAGAACGACGCCGGTACTGATGCCGGCGCAGAACTTGACTTCGGCTTGCTCGCCCGCATGCTTGGCGCCACGGATGAGCCCCCTCGTCTCGTAGTGCTCAACGCATGCGAGAGTTTGGATGGAGCTGACGATCTCCTCCAGACGGCACCCACGGTCATCGGAATGTCAGATGAGATCAACGATGCTTCAGCAGTGACATTCGCGGCCCGCTTCTACTCCGCGATCGCTTCAGCGCAATCGGTATCCACTGCCGTGGAACAGGCCAAGGTCTCTATGATTGCCGCCTCGCTCGACGGCGCTGAACTGCCGGTCCTACGGACGCGAGATGGTGTGGACCCAGGCGATCTGATTCTGGTCAAGCCACCGGAGTAACCTCAAGTGTGGGGACGGGGCGACGGCGCGGTGGTAGTGGACCTTGCCGGGCAGGACGGCCCCATGTGCGCGGGAAGGTCCTAGACCCGAGCTTGGGACGACATCACGGTCGAAGCCCCCATGAAAGTCCTTGACGAATCGGGTTCCTCTACCAGGACAGCGACGACCCGTCGGTACTGCTGGAGTCCAAACACCGCGAGAACGTCGGCCTGCTGACGCCCGTCGGGGCACAACAGGGCAGCTACGGCCGCACGGCCGGAGCTCTCGGACCCGTACTGGCTCATCGACGGCAGCCCCTGACCCGGCTCTGCATTCTGAGCGGCCGACCCACGCCTCTCGCCGTCCGATGCGGAAGCCGGTCATGGCGCAGCCCCAAACTTAGGGCAAGCTGACGCGCCGTGACCTGCAACATCTTCGCCACGTCGACCACGAACTACTCGTCACCATCAACCACATGACCGCACACCTCGAAGTCAGCGTGCTGCGCACCGCCGACCGGGAGAAAACCATCATGACCGGCTACGCGGCCTGGCGACGGCTACGCAAACCCGGCGGCGGCCACCTCGACCTCGACGCCCAGACCCTGACCTTCACCGAGTTCTGACCGGCCCGGTCACCCTCCGGCACCGACGCAGACAACGCCTGCACGCGCTCCGGGACCCCTGCCAGTTGCGGCTGCTCCCGCCCGCGACCGGAGCGGAGCGGCCTCGTCAGCGGCGAACCGGGCGGAGAGGTAAGGACGTTTCCCGGCGCGGCGCGTACGACGGTGAGGAATGGAACTGCGCGAAAAGGCCGGCGGCCCGCCTGCCGGCGAGCGGGCCGCACGGACGGCAGGCGCGGCCTCTGCGGACACGAAAGACACACGGACCCCGGAAAAGCAGGGTGGGACCTGCTGGGGGTCCCGATCCGGTAAACCGGCAGTTCGAGCTGGTCGAGCATCGCCCGGGAGGAGATCCGGGACGACGGATCCGCGTCCTGAGGTGGCATGCGGCTCTCCCGTAGGGCGCGCTCCTAGAGGTGGGGGCGGGTGAGGCACGCAAGTACGTGTTTACGTGTTCTTGCGTGCCAGGAGGGTAATGAGCATGCCGGTTTTCGGATCCAGCGGGACATTGCCTGATCCGAAGCCCAGAGTTCTCGCCAAGCGCGGGCCGTAGATGTCGACGGCTGCTTCCGTCAGCTTTGAAAAGCCGTCGATGGCGGTCCGGCCGCGCCGCCAGCCCGTTAGGCAAGTGGTCAGCCCGATGAGGAAGGCAGGCCACCAGACGACTCCGAGCGCGAAGTACAGCAGTCCCCATGCACCGAGTCGCGCTGCGTCGTTGAACTCGGAGCGGACGTGGTCCACTTCGTTCCGGGATGTCTCGGGCATGATCAGCCACAGGCGGGGCCAGGTCTCTGCGAGGTGCAGGTCGTAGGCGAGCTCCACCCGGGTCCTGACTGCCCCGATCGAGTTTCCCATCCATGTCGGCCGGTCAGGTTCAGCCAGCGAGATCCTGTTCTGGGCGGCGGCATCGCAGTTCTTCCACCGCTCTTGCAGCCGATGGGTGAGGCGCGTTGCCAATGGGTGCAAGGGGCGGGGCCAGTCTCCCAGCCACAGACGCTGCACCATGCCTGCGAGACCGCCGGCTGCCAGGCCGACGACCGCTGCGGCAAGCAACACCCCTACCGCGGCCAGGACGAGCGTAACCGCCGGCTGCTTGTCGAGATCTGCGGCGTAGTCACGGCTGCGCCGGATGAGATACGACCAGTCGTTCCAGTGCTGCTGGCCGGCAATGACGGCGACCGCGGCGGAGGCGAGAAACAGCAGACCGGGCAGCACGAGAAGAGAGAACCATTTCTCGGCCAGCCTGCGGCCCAGTTCGCTGAGGAACTCCTGCATGGTTATTCCGTTTCACGTTCGGCGCGAAGCTGCTGGTTTGCGATCTCGCAGGACGGAGTCCTCTTGCTCGGCTCGGGTGACCACTCGCGGGCGCAGAGCCTTTCCGGGCAGACGTACCGGACACGCGGGCGAGGTGTGCAAGGAATGCCGTCCGCCCGCCATGACATCAGGTCGTCGACCCCGACGCCCAGGCTCCGTGCCAGGTCCATGAGGGGCTCCTTGAACTCCCCGCCTCTGCGGGCCGTCTCGACGATCGCCTCCAGCTGCTGCTGGGTCTGCACGGTGCCCTTCCTCACGGCGAGACTGCGCAGCCCGGGCAGCTGCTCGCAGAGCCATGCGGTGTCTTTGCGGTGATCGGTCATCTCAGCCACCCCAGAGGAACGAGATATGGGGGAGGGGGTGCATCAGGACGCGCACGCAACTACGATATGAACTATATGCGCGTAATACAGAGAATGCCGTGTTGTGGTAATTGAGCATTCATACAGCCGCCCGGCGGTTTTCTTGACTACGTCCCGCGGCCCGTGGAGGAGTGATGACACGGGAGAGCGTGCTCGCCACAGTGATGGAACGGCTGAAGGAGTTCAGGGCGAAGGGCAACCTGAAGGCCGTCACGGGACAGGCCGCCGACGCCGAGGCCGCAGCCCTGTTGGACAGCCGCACGCATCCCACAGCCGACTGGGAAGTGCTGTGTGCGGTGGGTCTGCTCCACTGGGACAGGTACGTGGCCCTTCCCGAGACACAGGGGCGAGACGAGTTGACGGCCGCCGTCCGCTACCTGAGCCCCGTCTACCGGCAGGTTCCCTCAATCGTGCCGAGCCAGATAGCCGAATTCCTTGACGAAGTAACAACCTGGCACAACCAGGCCGTCGATCTCCTGGAAGCGGCCGGCACTCGTGACCGCCACGCCATCGAGGAAGCGAACCTGCTGCTGCGGCGCGCCGTCGACTACACCTCAGACCTCGACCCGCGCCTGGCCGGCTATCTGTCCACCCTGAGCACCGGCCTGATGGACCTGCACATCTGCACCGGGGATCTGGATGTCCTTGCGGAAGCCGTCAGCACCGGCCGACAGTCCCTGGAAGCGGGC
>NZ_JAIGQA010000217.1:0-12691 GCF_019733245.1 Streptomyces sp. WAC04114 | reverse complement strand
GGGACCTCCAGGGGCACCAGGTCCGGCCTGGGAGCCGGGAGCAGGGGCATGAGCCGGGGGCGCGGCCGGTGCCGTCGGCGTCGCGCCCTGGCCTTGCGCGGGCTGCGGCGCACCCGGGCCCGTCGCCGGAGGGGCCGAGTCGGCCGCGGCCGGCACAGGACCGACGCCACCGGCGCCGGGCGAGACACCACCATTGCCCGGTGCTCCTGCTCCGGACGCACGGACGGCAGCGCGGGCCGCGGCCGGGCCGCCGCCCGATGGCACCGCGCCGCCGCCACCCGCCTGGAAGGGAGCGGCGGCCGCTCCCCCATGGCCTTCCGGCCCGGGTGCGTAGCCCGCGGCGGGCATGCCGACGGGGCCCGCGGAGTAGTTCACGCCGCGCTCGATCCGGTCGAGGCGGGCCATCACGGACCGCTCGTCGCCGTAGGCGGCGGGGAGCAGCACGCGGGCGCAGATCAGCTCGAGCTGGAGACGGGGCGAGTGGGCGCCGCGCATCTCGGTCAGGCCCTCGTTGACGATGTCGGCGGCGCGGGTCAGTTCGGCGGGGCCGAAGGTGCCGGCCTGGGCCAGCATGCGCTCGATCACATCGGCGGGGGCGTCGATGAGCCCCTTCTCCGCCGCGTCCGGGACGGCGGCGAGGATCACCAGGTCGCGCAGCCGCTCCAGCAGGTCGGCGACGAAGCGCCGGGGGTCGTTGCCGCCCTCGATCACACGGTCGACGACCTCGAAGGCCGCGGCTCCGTCGCCGGTGGCGAAGGCCTCGACGACCGAGTCGAGCAGAGAGCCGTCGGTGTACCCGAGCAGGGCGGTGGCCATGGCGTATGTCACACCGTCGGCGGCGGCGCCGGCGAGCAGCTGGTCCATCACGGACATGGAGTCACGCACGGACCCGCCGCCGGCGCGCACGACGAGCGGGAGCACGCCCTCCGCGACCGGAATGGTCTCCTTCTGGCAGACCTGCCCGAGGTACTCCCGGAGCGTGCCGGGGGGCACGAGCCGGAAGGGGTAGTGGTGGGTCCGGGACCGGATCGTCCCGATGACCTTCTCGGGCTCGGTGGTCGCGAAGATGAACTTGAGATGCTCCGGCGGCTCCTCGACGACCTTCAGCAGCGCGTTGAAGCCGGCCGACGTGACCATGTGGGCCTCGTCGATGATGTAGATCTTGTAACGGCTGCGGGCGGGCCCGAAGAAGGCCTTCTCGCGCAGGTCACGGGCGTCGTCCACGCCTCCGTGCGAAGCGGCGTCGATCTCGATGACGTCGATGGAACCGGGGCCGTTGCGCGCGAGGTCCTGACAGGACTGACACTCCCCGCAGGGTGTCGGCGTGGGCCCCTGCTCGCAGTTCAGGCAGCGCGCGAGGATGCGGGCGCTGGTCGTCTTGCCACAGCCGCGCGGCCCGCTGAACAGGTACGCGTGATTGACCCGGTTGTTCCGCAGCGCCTGCTGCAGCGGGTCGGTGACATGCTCCTGCCCGATGACCTCGGCGAAGGTCTCCGGGCGGTAGCGGCGGTACAGAGCGAGAGACGACACGCATACGAGGTTATAGGCGCCCACTGACATCGGGCCCGGCCCGGGCCCGGCCGGGAAGATCCCGCCCCGGAACGCAGACGCCCCCCACGCACCCGCCAGAGCCAACCTACCCTTGCTGCCTTCCGGCCCTGGGGGAGTTCAGTCAGATAGCGCCGCGTGAGGGGCTGCGCCAAGGCTACCTGATGTCGGGAGCGGGAACGAGTTCGCGAGCACTCCTCAACGTCTTGTATTGTTTGCGGCGGAGGATTCGCCTAGAGGCCTAGGGCGCACGCTTGGAAAGCGTGTTGGGGGCAACCCCTCACGAGTTCGAATCTCGTATCCTCCGCCAGCCCAGAGGGCCGGACCGCGACAGTGGTCCGGCCCTCTGGCGTTTACCGGCTCACGGAGATTTCGGGGCGCTCCGCTTCGCGGCGCTTCCGGTGTTCTTCCGCTTGGGCTTCTCCGCCGGCGCCTCGGTCCGGGACCGTGCCGCCCGCGTCGGTGCGGTCTTCCACTTCAGTTCGATCTCCAGCTCGATCTCCCCGCCGTCGACCTCGACCTCCAGCTCGCTGTGCAGGTCCTCGGGGATGCGCAGGCCCAGTGTTCCGGTGCCGAGTTCCAGCTCGGCGTCCCCGCCCTCCCTCAGGGCGTCTGCGAGTGCCGCGAGCTGGTCGGCGGCCTCCTGGCGTGACAGCGAACGCTTCTGCTCGAACTTGAGGTCGGTCATGGGTGCCCTCCGGTGCGGCGATGGCGGCGATGACGGCGATGGCACGAGATAGAAGGGAGGAAAGAGTCGTTAAGGCCATTTTGGCGCGATGTGGTGGCTCGGACATCCTCATGCACCCCTCGGGGCGAGGCGTACCGTCACGCCCTCGTCCCTCGACTCCCAAGGCGCACCGCGCTCCAGGGTCCGGCGCCCCTCGTCGAGCATCACCTCGCGCACCCGCAGCGCCGAGTCCACGAGCCTGCGCCACTGCCACTCGGAGTCGAAGACGCGCCTGGAGCGCTCCGTGGATTCGACCAGCCATTGGGCGGCCTCTTCCACGCCCTCCACGGACTGGGAGGCCGTACCGACCCCTTCCAGGTCCCACGTCATCCACAAGGTCACGGCGTCAGCCGCCCGCCTGCGGACCCCAGTGCTCCGGCCCCACGCCGCGCCAGTCGATCCACGAAACCTCCGCCACGTCCGCGGGGTCGATCTCCAGCCCCGCGCGGCGGAGGAACTCCGCGACATCGGTCACGTCGTGGGCGAGCCCGAGGATCTCGCCGTCCACGCGCACGCGGCGGCCGCCCGAGGGCGACGGTGGGTGCACGGTCACGCGAATCGGTCCGGCCATACCTTCAGGATCATCCGGGACGTACGGTCCCGCAGGCCGGGGCGTCACCGGTGCAGCCGCTCACGCACGTCCCCGGCCGCCCGCCCCAGCTCACGCAGCTCCCACCACGCCGCCGGGCTGGGCCGTCGCCGCTGCCAGTAGGGGTGGAAGAACGCCTGGGCCGACAGCCGCAGCAGACGTCGGCGCAGCTCGGTGCGGCCGGGCCGGTCGGCGAGCTGCCGGTAGGTGGCACTCCACTCCTGTTGCGCCCGGACGAGGTCGTCGGGAAACGTTCGCATGGCCGAATTCAATCATGTGTTCGATTTTTCGAGCCAGCGCAAGACCCGGCACAGGGCCCGGGCAACGCTTCTCTTACGTCTCGGTTCGGGCACTGGACGTGGACAGCCGCAGCGCGAGGGGCGTCGGTAGGCGCATACTGAGGCCAATGACTAAGCCTGCTGCTCCCAAGCGTCATTTGCCTACCAGCCCCTTCAAGGCTCCGGTCGCCCCCGCTCCCAAGCACTTCGCCGTGGGTGACCAGGTCACGCACGACATGTACGGGCTCGGCCGGGTCATCGGCATCGAGGACGGGATCGCCGCGCTCGTGGACTTCGGTTCGGCGCAAATGCGGATCCTGAGCCCGTACGCCAAGATGACCAAGCTGTAGGACCTCCGTGCCCGGTCAGGGCACGCCTGGCCCTGACCTGGGCCAGTAACGAAAAGAGACCTCTCATCGAACCGACTTCGCTGTTCTCCGCCGTGGAAGGGCAGACCAGCCGTTCCCGTGCGGCGTCGCCGGCTCCGGCGACCAACCCCTTCCAGGCCCCGGACTTCGGGGAGGACGACGCCTTCCCGCTCGACGACCTGACGGAGCAGCCCGCCCCGTCCGGACGTCCGGCGCGCCGCAGGGCCGCCTAGTCCCCGCCCGGCCCACAGCGACTCGAAGCGGCACCCGTCAGTCGGGTGACGGCTGCCCGCCCGTGCGGTCCGACGTCGGCCAGACGTACGGCAGATCGTCGGGGACGTCCGGGAAGAGGGCCGCGTAGGTCTCGGGGTCCTTGCGGACCAGGGCCGAGCGGTGGCTCTCGTGGAACGGGTCGTCGCCGAGCCAGGGCGGGAGTTCGCCCTCGGCGGCCAGGAGATGCTGGTCGCGGATCGGGGCGTGAGGGCGGGTCGCCGCCAGGTCGGCCACGAGCGTCGCCGCGCAGGTGTCCTGGTGGCCCTGTTCGCGCCAGACGCGGCAGATCTCCAGGCCGTAGCGGACCAGCGCCTCCTCGTAGCCGAGCCACATCTTCACGGCCGGGTGGCGGCGCCAGCCGTAACCGGGGACGACCAGGCCGCGCAGGACCTGCAGCGTCTCGACGCGTTGTTTGCCGAGCCGGCGGCGGTCGAGGGCCAGGGCCGTGGTGCGGAAGTCGGGGTAGGGCAGGAAGGTCTGCATACCGTCCTCGGTGATCCTTGCCGTGCGCCGGGGGTCCTGTCCTTGCCGTGCGCCGGGGTCCTTACCGTGCTTCGGGTCCCTGTCGTGCGCCGGAGGGCGTCTCGCGCCGGCTGAGGGCCAGGGCCAGGCCGATCATGGCGACGCCCAGGACGCAGTGGAGCCAGTCGTCCGCGGTGTTCAACGGCACGAAGTTGGCGTCGCTGTCATGGCCGACCGACAGGCCGTACACCCACAGCACCAGGTAGACGGCGCCGCCGACCAGCAGATACGAGTACGCTCCCGCGGCCGTGCCCGCGAGGATCAGACCCGCGAGGCCGTAGCCCAGGTGCACCAGGTTGTGCAGGATCGACACCTGGAAAAGGCCGAACAGTTCGGCGCCCGACTCGTGCGAGGCGAACTCCAGCGAGCCGTAGTCGGTGGTGACGCCGGGGAGGAAGCCCAGCACGCCGATCACGAGGAAGACCAGGCCGAGCAGCACGGCGGCCTGCTGGACGGGGGCGCGGGCGGCCCGCCGGGACGCGGGTGTGGTCATGTCCGGTGGCTCCTCACGCCGGGGTCAGTGCCTGTTCCGCCCAGATGGTCTTGCCCGCCGCGCTCTGGCGGGTGCCCCAGCGCTCGGTCAGCTGGGCGACGAGGAGCAGACCGCGCCCGCCCTCGTCGTAGCTGCGGGCGCGCCGCAGGTGAGGAGCGGTGTTGCCGCCGTCGGAGACCTCGCAGATCAGGGTCGTGTCGTGGATCAGCCGGAGCTGGACCGGCGGTTCGGCGTGCCGGATGGCGTTGGTGACGAGCTCGCTGACGACCAGTTCCGTGACGAACACGGCGTCGGAGAGCCCCCACCGCTCCAGCTGCGCCACCACGTCCTTGCGGGTCTGCGCGACCGCGGACGGGTCGGCCGGCACCGCCCAGGTGGCGACCTGCCGCGCGTCGAGCGCACGGGTGCGTGCGATGAGCAGGGCCACGTCGTCGGCCGGGCGCGGGGGCAGCAACTCGGTGAGGACCGTGTCGCACAGGGCGTCCAGCGAGGCCGCCGGGCGGGTCAGGGCCTCCCGCAGCCGGCGCACTCCGGTGTCGAGGTCCCGGTCGGGCGTCTCGACCAGGCCGTTGGTGTAGAGGGCGAGCAGACTGCCCTCGGGGATGACCACCTCGGTGGCCTCGTACGGCAGGCCGCCCACACCCAGCGGGGGCGCGGCCGGGAGGCCGACGAGGTCGACGGTGCCGTCGGGGCTCACCACGGCCGGTTCGGGATGCCCGGCCGCGGCGAAGCAGCAGCACCGCGTCACGGGGTCGTAGACGGCGTACAGGCAGGTGGCCCCGACGTCGCTCGAGGTCTCGGGGGAGCCCGCACGCCTGCCCTCGGTGTCGCTCTCCTCCTCGGTGTTCAAGCGGGCGACCAGGTCGTCGAGGTGGGTGAGCAGTTCGTCGCAGGGCAGGTCGATGTCGGCCAGCGTGCGGACCGCCGTGCGCAGCCGCCCCATGGTCGCCGAGGCGACCAGGCCGTGGCCGACCACGTCCCCTACGACTAGGGCCACCCGCGCGCCCGAGAGGGGGATGACGTCGAACCAGTCGCCGCCGACGCCGGCGTGGGGGCCCGCCGGGAGGTAGCGGGAGGCGACCTCGACGGCCGCCTGCCGGGGCAGCCGCTGTGGCAGCAGGCTGCGCTGGAGCGTGACCGCGGTGGCCCGCTCGCGGGTGTAGCGGCGGGCGTTGTCGATGCTGACCGCGGCCCGGGCGGCGAGCTCCCCGGCCAGGACCAGGTCGTCGTGCTGGAAGGCCTCCTGGTTGCGGTGCCGGACGAAGAAGGCGACGCCCAGGGTGGTGCCGCGGGCGGCCAGCGGCACGGCCATCGCGGAGTGGATGCCGAACGCCCGGACCCGGGCGGCGCGGGCCGGGTCGCGGGCGAGCCAGGCGGTGAACGCCGGGTCGGTCACCTCGTGCAGGGCGGGGCGTCCGGTGCGCAGGCTCTCGAAGGGCATGGAGCCCGGGGGGTAGGAGTCGACCGCGCCGACCGCCACGGCCGACTCCGGGGCGTCCGGGGACACCGACCGCAGCGCGGCCCGGCGCAGCAGCAGCGGTCCGTTCGCCGGGATCGCCGACGCGGGCGGCTCGGGTGCGTCGTCCAGGGCGGCCAGCAGATCGACGCTGACGAAGTCGGCCAGGACCGGGACGGTCACGTCCGCGAGCTCCTGGGCCGTGCGCGTCACGTCGAGCGTGCTGCCGATGCGCCGGCCGGCCTCGGCGATCAGCTGGAGGCGCTTGCGGGCCCAGAACTGCTCGGTCATGTCGTGCGCCGAGAGGCAGACGCCCCGGATGGTGCCCTCGTGGTCGCGCAACGCGGAGATGAAGACCGACCAGGCGTGTTCATGGTTCTCGCCGGATGCGCGCAGGTAATTCTCCTGGTACTCCGGTTCGCCGGTGCGCAGCACCCGGGCCATGCTGCGTTCCGCCCGCAGGCCGGCGTCGTGGTCGCTGATCTCGGACACGCGCAGGCCCCGCATCTCCTCCTCGGTGAGCGCGGCGGACCGTTCCATGTCGGCGTTGGCCCGGCGCAGCCGCAGCCGGGTGTCGTAGATCGCCTGGGCGCAGCACGGGGACTGGGCGAAGCTCCAGCTCACGAGGGACTCGTCGAGGCCGGCCGGTGGCTGCCGGTCGGTCAGGGCGGAGACGATGAGCCAGGCGGGGGCGCCGGCGCCGGGCGGCCGGTGGTGGGCGAGGATCCTGACCGTCAGTTTCCGGCCGTCACGGTGCCGGAGCGCCACGTCGCCGCTCCAGCGGGGCAGCCCGGCGAGCGTGGGCAGACCGCCCCGCACCGGGATCGGCTCGGCCAGCAGGTCCGCGGCACGGCGGCCGGTCAGCTGCTCGGCCGAGTACCCGAGGAGCCGCTCGGCGCCCGCGTTCCAGCCGGTCACGGTGCCGTGTTCGTCGAGGGTGACACGGGCCGTGAGGGATGTGTCGACGAGGGCTTCGAGGGTCTCGGGTTCTTCTCCGAACGACCGGCCGGCCCGGCCGACGGTGACGGGCTGCTCCATGGTCGGTCATCTCGCTCTCGGGGAGAATCAGCCGTAACACCGGATTTGCACAGATATCACCCGCTTACCCCGATTGTGGCGGGTCTCACCGTGACGTCCGGCCGAGACGCGGAGCCTGCCGCCGCCGGGCCCGGGTAACCGCTCCCCCATGGGTCAGATCCTCGTGGGCACGTGTTCCTGGACCGACCGGGCGCTGGTCGGCAGCGGCTGGTACCCGCCGGGGCGGCGGGACGCCGAGGGGCGGTTACGGCACTACGCCGAGCGGTTCGGTGTCGTCGAGGTCGACGCCTCGTACTACGCGCTTCCGGGCGAGCGGAACAGCCGGTTGTGGGCCGAGCGCACACCGGACGGGTTCGTGTTCGACGTGAAGGCGTTCTCGCTGCTCACCGGGCATCCCACCCGGGCAGCGGTGATGCCGGCCGGGTTGCCGGCCGAGCCGCGGGACCCGGCGGTCCTCGACGAGGTGTGGGCGCGGTTCGCGGCCGGGATCGAGCCGCTGCGGGAGGCCGGGCGGCTCGGGAGCGTGCTGTTCCAGTTCCCGCCCTGGTTCCGGCCCGGGCAGCGGGCTCAGGCGTTCCTCCGGGAGTGCGCGGAGCGGACCGAGGGCTGGCCCGTCGCCGTCGAGTTCCGGCACCCCTCCTGGTGGGAGCCGGGGCAGGACGAGGCGACCGGCGCGCTGCTGACCCGGCACGGCCTGGCCGCGGTCGCCGTCGACATGACGCAGACGCTGCCCTCCTCCGTCCCGCCCGTCACCCCCGTGACCTCGCCCCGGCTCTCGGTGATCCGGTTCCACGGCCGCAGCACCGCGTGGGGCACCGGCAGCAAGGAGGACCGGTTCCGGCACGCCTACGACGAGAACGAACTCGCCGAGTGGCTGCCCCGCGTGCATCGGCTGGCCGAGCGGACCGAGCAGGTCCACGTGCTGTTCAACAACTGCTGCGGTGACGCGGCCGTCCGCGCCGCCGAGAGCATGACACGGCTCCTCGACCGGGACCGGACGGCGGCACGGCTCCCTAGGGCGCGATCCGCACCCGGCGCTCCACCGACACCTGGTCCACGTCCGACACCCGCACGGTCGTCTTCATCGTCCAGTTCCCGGCGAGCGGCAGGTTGACGGAGTTGGTGGTCCAGTAGCCGCCCCGGTCGACGAGTTCGGCGTCGATCGGGCCGACCTTCCGGGAAGGCAGGGTGAAGGTGATGCGGACCTCGGGAACGACGGTCAGGCCCTTGTCGGAACCGGCGACCACGGCCTGGATGCCGTTCTCGCCGACGCGGGCCGGGTCCAGGGTGACCTGGACCGTGCCGCGTCCGCTCACGGATGCCGTGCCGGTGTCGTAGGGCACGGTGACCAGGGTGGTGGGCGGCAGCGCGCCCGCCGGGGCCTGCCGGGCCGCCTCGGCCTGGGCACGGGCCGGGAGGGTCCCCGTGAGCACGGTGGTGATCATCAGTACCACTGCCGCGACGGCGACCTCCACCAGGACGGACCGGCGCAGCAGGCGCCGGGCGTCCGGACCGGCTCCGGGCGCGGGAGGCTCCTGTGCTGCCTTGTCCGAGGGAGGCTCCTGCGCTCCCTGGTCCGAGGGGGGCTCCTGTGCTCCCTTGTCCGCGGGAGGCTCCTCCGTCCGCTTGTCCGGCGTCTCGGGTTCCCCGGTGCCCGGGCCCTCCGCCGGTGCACCCACCGGCTGCGGGACGCGCTTGTGGACGGCGGCCGCCCGGGGCACGGTCGTAGCGGGGGCCACCCGCGGCACGCTCGTCGCCGGGGCCGCGATCCGCGCCGTCCAGCGCCGTGAGTACCGGGCCGCCAGCAGCAGCACGACCACCCCGGCCAGTTTGGCGAGCAGCAGACGGCCGTACGACGTGCCGGACAGCGCGGACAGGGAGCCCAGGCCGCGCCATGACTGGTAGACGCCCGTGACGGCCAGGACGGTCACCGCCGCGAAGGCGATCCGGGAGAAGCGGGAGACGACCGCGGCCATCTCGTCCGCCACTCCGTCCGCCATTTCGTCGGCCCTGTCGTCCGCCACGCCGTCGCGGGACGAGCGGCGCAGGGTCAGCAGCAGCGCCACCAGGCCGCCGAGCCAGACGCCCGTCGCCAGCAGGTGCAGCACGGACGACGTCATCGCCAGCGGCACCTGGATCCCGGCGGAGGCGTGCTCCGCCGCCGCCCAGGTCAGGGCCAGGGCCGCGGCCAGGGCGGTGCCGGCCGCCAGGGCGAGCGGCCGCTGCCCGGCGTCACGGCGCCTGGACAGCCACATCAGGAAGGCCGCGGTCAGCAGGAGGACGGCGAGCCGGGCGAGCAGGGCCTGGCCCGGGCGGCCGGTCAGGGTGCGGCCGAGGGCGGCGGCGTCGAACGCGTCGGCCGGGCCGGTGCCCGCCTCGTACGGGGCGCGCAGCAGGAGCAGGACGACCGTCGAGCCCACGAGCGTCCACCAGGCCGCCACCAGCGGCCGGCGCAGGGCGGAGGTGTCCGCGGGCCGGCAGAGCAGGGCGAACGCGGCCAGGCCGACGAGCAGCGCGCCGGCAAGGTAGGCGAGGTAGCGGGCGGCGTCGTTGAGGCCGCCGGTGAGCGGGTCCTCGGCCGGGCCCGTGTCGATCGGGGAGGTCGTCGCCGAACGCTTGCCCACAGAGAAGGAGAAGGCGCCGGAGACGGGGTGGCTGTCGGCGGAGACCACCCGCCAGGCCACCGTGTACGTGCCCTGGGCGAGCTTGCGGGGCAGACCGATCCGGGCGGTGTCGGAACGGCCGTCCGCGTGCGTGGCCTCGCCGGTGTGGACCCGGCGCTGGTCGGGGCCGAAGACCCGGAAGGAGTCGTCGAGCAGGCCCACGGACTCGGTGAAGGTCAGGGTGACGTGACGGGGGGCCCGCTTGACGACGGATCCGTCGTCGGGGTCGGTGCCGCGGAGGGCGGCGTGGGCGGAGGCGGGGGCTGCTCCGGCGAGGAGCAGTACCAGCACGGTGCCGAGCAGCACCAAGGCTTGGAATCGCCGGGGATGTCCGACATTGCGATCCTCGTTCCGCCGTTGGTCCACGTAGGTCTCCGGGGTCGGGCTGTACGGCTACGAGTGAAGTACGGACCTGATGGGTGTAGTGCTCACCTGAAGTACGGACCGGATGGGTGTTGTGCTCGGGCTCGGCAGAGGTGTCGTGCCAACCGAGCCCGAGAGACGTGCGGTGCTCACCGGGCTCAGGAGGCAGGCCTGGACAGCCGCGCGATCTCGTCGGCCACCGCCGGATAGCGGGCCGTCAGCTCCGCGGCGTCCCCGTGCTCATAGCCGTCGAACGTGAAGCCGGGCGCCATCGTGCAGCCGAACAGGGTCCACTGCCCGGCCCCGCGCACCCTGCCGCCCATCCACGTGCCCGCCGGCACCGTGAACTGGACGTGCTGGCCGTTCAGGACGTCCGGCCCGAGGACCACCGTCCCCGTGCTGCCGTCGGGGGCGAGCAGGAGGAGCTCCAGGGGATCACCCCGGTAGAAGTGCCAGATCTCGTCCGTCGGCAGGCGGTGGAGGGCGGAGAAGTCGCCCTCCGTCAGGAGCGCGACGATCGCCGTGCCCTCCGGCCTGCCGTCGGGCCGTTCGGGGCCGGCCCAGGTCTGGCGGAACAGGCCGCCCTCGCTCGGGATCGGTTCGAGGCCGTAGTGGGCGATGAGGTCCTCTGGGGTCACGCGGGGAACAGTATCTCCCGGTCGAGGAAGGCGAGCTGGGCCTTCTTCTGCGGCAGATACACGTCCGGGAGGTCGATCTCCGGCAGCACCACCACCGGCCCGGCGGCGAAGCCGAGCTTGAGGAAACGGGCGACGGCCTTCTCGTTGCGCACGTCCGGGTCGACCACGACCCGTTGGCGGTCCAGGCCGAGCAGGACGTATCCGGCGACGACAGACACCAGCCGCGCGGTCCAGCCGGGCCGCGCGCCGCCCGGTCCTGCGGGGGCGAGGAGCAGGTGGACGCCGATGTCGCCGGGGCGGACCTGGTAGCACTCGCTCACCCGGTCGGCCTCCGGCTCGTAGGTCTGGAGGAGCGCGACCGGCTCGCCGTCCCGGACGACGAGGTAGGCGTGGTGGGTGTCGAGCGTGGCCATGTGGGCGTAGATCCCGGCGACCTGTTGCTCGGTCAGGTCGGTCATGCCCCAGAAGGCGGCCCGGTCCTCGCCGACCCACCGGTGGATCACCGCGGCGTCGGCCCCGGGGTCGAGCGGCAGGACGCGGACGGTGCCGAAGCCGTCGATCACCTGCTCGTGGACGGGCGTGCGGGCGGCGTACGGGTCAGACATCGGTTTCCTTCTTCAGCCGGGTCCAGTCGGTGACGACCGGGACGAGGTCGCCCGCGAGCCAGAGGGGCAGCTGGTCGCGGTGGTGGGGCGAGCCCGGGACGCCCGAGGCGCCGAGCGGGACCACCCAGCGGCTGTCCTCGCGCCGGGCCAGGTCCCAGACGTAGCGGGCGGCCGGCCCCCGGGCGGCGCGGTCGGTGAGACCCGGCACGCCCGAGGTGCACAGCACGCAGTCGTGGTCGCCGGACAGCCCCGGCTCGTCGTACGGCTGCTCCGGCTCCAGTGCCCGCCAGGGGGCGAGACGGTGGGTGTCGCCCCAGACACCGGCCGGCGGGCGCAGGGCCACGTCCTCGACGGCGGCGCGGACGGCCGCCGGGCGGTCGATGCCGTACAGCTCCTCGGCCCGCAGCAGGTGTTCGAGGGCGAAGCCGACCCGGGGGACGAGGGCGAGCCAGGGCTGGAACACCTCCGGGTACGCCGGTGGTGTGGTGAGCGCGGCGAACGCCGGGTGCGCCGCGAGATGCCGTACGACCGCTCCGCGCACGGCCGCGTAGAGGGCCGCGTCGGCGCTGCCGGCGTCCATGCGGCGGTCCCAGCCGAGGAGTCGGTCCCGGAGGGCGGCTGCCTCGGGGGTGAGGTCGTCGAGGGCGTCGAGGTGGTCCAGGAGGGGGGAGGCGGAGGCCAGGTGGGTGTCCGTGTGGAGGGCGGGCATGTCGGCGGCGGACCAGCGCTCCTTGCCCGCGAGCAGCGCGGCGATGCGGTCGGCGCGGTGCGGCGGGGCGAACTCGACGCCGAGGGGTTCGGCCGGGCCGCGCTGGTTGGCCATGACGGCGACACCGTCGGTGAGTCCGGCGCGGGGCGGCACGTGCCAGCCGTGCCAGTCGTGGCCGGGCTCCCAGGCGGGCACGACCCGGAGCGAGTTGGCCTGGGCGCGCAGCGGCACCCGTCCGGCCACGCGGTGCAGGACACCGCCCTCGGTGTCGGCGGCCTGGACGACGTTGACCGGCTCGGCCCAGCGGTCGAAAGCCCGGTCCACATCGGCCACCCGACGGGCCCGCAGCAGCGGCAGCAGCGCGCCGAAGCCGAGGTCGCCGGTGACGCGGGGCGGGTAGCGCAGGCTGATGGCCGTGGGT
>NZ_JAIGQA010000216.1:0-12798 GCF_019733245.1 Streptomyces sp. WAC04114 | reverse complement strand
CCGTGAGGTCATCGACCGGCCCCGGCCCCGGCCCCGGTCGATGACCTCACGGCCCTCGCCGCCCGCCACGGCCTCTCGGTCAGCGGCGCCCGGCCCTCGCTGCCCGAGTACGTCCGCCAGTTGTGGGCCCGCCGCCACTTCATCACCGCGTTCGCCACCGCCAAGCTCACCGCCCAGTACAGCCAGGCGAAGCTCGGCCAGGTCTGGCAGGTGATGACCCCGCTGCTGAACGCGGCGGTCTACTACTTCATCTTCGGCGTGCTGCTCGGCACCAAGCACGGCGTGCCGGACTACGTCCCATTCCTGGTCACGGGCGTGTTCATCTGGACGTTCACGCAGAGCTCGATCATGGCGGGCACCCGCGCCATCTCCGGAAACCTCGGCCTGGTGCGCGCCCTGCACTTCCCGCGCGCCGCGCTGCCGATCTCCTTCTGCCTCCAGCAGCTCCAGCAGCTGCTGTTCTCGATGGGCGCGCTGGTCGTCATCCTGCTCTGCTTCGGCGTGCCGGTCTCCGTCTCCTGGCTGCTGGCGCTCCCGGCCCTGGCGCTGCAGTTCACCTTCAACGCCGGCGTCTCGATGGTCATGGCCAGGTGGGGCGCCAAGACCCCGGACATCGCCCAGCTGATGCCGTTCGTCCTGCGTACCTGGATGTACGTCTCGGGCGTCATGTGGAGCCTCGACAAGCTGGCCCGGAACGATCACCTGCCGTACGCCGTCAAGGTGGCGCTGGAGGCCAATCCCGCCGCCATCTACATCGACCTGATGCGCTTCGCCCTGATCGACAGCTTCCACGCAGGTCAGCTCCCCGCCCACGTGTGGGCGATCGCCGTCGGCTGGGCGCTGGTCGCCGGCGTCGGCGGCTTCATCTACTTCTGGAAGGCTGAGGAGACGTACGGCCGTGGCTGAGCACCCGAACGAGAAGATCCCCACCGTCGTCGCCGACGGCGTCGACATCGTCTACCGCGTCAACGGCACCGGCGCCGGACGCGGCTCCGCGACCGCCGCCCTCAACCGCATCGTGCGCCGCAAGCAGACCGAGAAGGCGTCGGGCGTGCGCCGGGTGCACGCGGTGAGGAACGTGTCCTTCGTCGCCTACCGGGGCGAGGCGATCGGCCTGATCGGCACCAACGGCTCCGGCAAGTCGACCCTGCTGAAGGCCGTCGCCGGGCTCCTTCCCGTGGAGAACGGCCATATCTACACCGACGGCCAGCCCTCCCTGCTCGGCGTCAACGCCGCCCTGATGAACGACCTGACCGGCGAGCGCAACGTGCACCTCGGTGGCCTGGCCATGGGCATGTCGCGCGAGCAGATCAGGGACCGCTACCAGGAGATCGTCGACTTCTCGGGCATCAACGAGAAGGGCGACTTCATCACCCTGCCGATGCGGACGTACTCCTCCGGCATGGCGGCCCGCCTGCGGTTCTCCATCGCCGCCGCCAAGGACCACGACGTCCTGCTGATCGACGAGGCGCTGGCCACCGGCGACCGCTCCTTCCAGAAGCGCTCCGAGGAGCGCATCCGCGAGCTGCGCAAGCACGCGGGCACGGTGTTCCTGGTCAGCCACAACAACAAGTCGATCCGCGACACCTGCGACCGGGTGCTGTGGCTGGAGCGCGGCGAGCTGCGGATGGACGGGCCGACGGAGGACGTCCTCAAGGAGTACGAGGCGTTCACGGGGGACAAGGCGCCGAAGCCAAAGCCCAAGCCGAAGGCCGCCGTCCCCTCGTGAAGGCAGCCGCCCCCTCGTGAAGCCGCCGTTCCCTCCCGGAAGCCGCCGTTCCCTCGTGAGGCCCACCCGGTCGGCCCTTTTGTCTCATTGATGGCAGCATGACCGCATACGGTGCAGCTGTGAGAGGGGGTCCCCGTGATGGCCGAGCTCAGTGTCGTCGTCCACGGGCCGAACGTTCAGGACCATCTGACGGAACTCCTCGACTCCCTCGCCGCCCACACCCTCCCGGACGCCGAGGTGATCGTGGCGGCGGTCGGCGACTGGGCCCGAGAGACGGCCGAGCGGCACGCCCCCGACGTCCAGGTCGTGCCGCTGCCCGACGGCACGGGCGACGCGGCGGCCCGTGCGGCCGGCGCGGCCCGGGCCTCCGGCCGCTGGCTGCACTTCGTCCACGCCAAGGACGGCCTGCCCGCCGGCACCCCGCGCACGGTCGCCGAACGGGTCGCCGAACTCCCCGGCGAGGTCGACGTCCTCGTCCTGGACCACGTCCGCAGCACCTGGCACACCTCCGGCATGCCCTCCCCGGACGGCCCGGTCCTCGCCCGGGCGGGCCGCGCCGACGTCGTCCTCGACGACTGCGCCCCGCTGCTGCGGCTGACCCCGCTGCTCGGCACCCGTGTCCTGCGCGCGGACTTCTGGCGGGCGCACGAGTCGCGGCTCAGCGCCGACGACGAGCCGTACGCCGCCCGGGCCGCCCTGCTGCTCGCCGACCGCGTCGCCTGCCTGCCGCACGTCGCCTACGAGGACCGCCGGCTGCGCCCCGCGAGCCTGCCCCCGGTCACGCCCGAGCAGCGCTACGGCCTCGTCGAGCGCTACGAGTCGCTCCTCGACCTCACCCGCGACCGGCGGGCCGCGTACACCGTGCTCTACGACCTCATGGTCCGCGACTGTCTGCGCACCTTCGCGCGGGGCGGCATGCCGGAGGAGGTCGCGCGGGAGTTCTTCCGCCGGGCGTCCCTGGCGGCCCTGCGCCGCCGCCCCGAGAACCACCGCCGTCCGGCCGGCCTCGAAGGCATCCGCCGCTCCCTGCTGGAGGAGGGCGCCTACGCGAAGTACCGCGCCTTCCAGGCCGTCAACCGCACCCGCCGCACCGCCAAGTCGGCCCTGCGGACCCGCAAGCGCCAGGCCGGCGCCAAGCTCCGCGACCACCAGTACCGCAGGGCGCTCGGCCGCCCGGTGAACCCCCACCTCGCGGTGTTCTCCGCGTACTGGAACCGAGGCGTCGCCTGCAACCCCGCCGCGATCGCCGCCAAGCTCGCCGAACTGGCCCCGCAGATCCACGCGGTGTGGGTGGTCACCGAGGAGAACGCGGCCCTCCTGCCGCCCGGCACCGACCACGTCGTGCCCGGCAGCCGCCGCTACTGGGAGGTGCTGGCGAGCGCCAGGTACCTCGTCAACAACGTCAACTTCCCGAACGCGGTGGTCAAACGCCCGGACGCGATCCACGTCCAGACCCACCACGGCACGCCCCTGAAGCGCATGGGCATCGACCAGATGGCGTTCCCGGCCGCCGCGCAGGGCCTGGACTTCCAGGCGCTGCTGGAGCGCATCGACAGGTGGGACTTCAGCGTCTCCGCCAACAGCCACACCACCCGCATGTGGGAGCGCGCGTACCCGTCGCGCTACGTCTCGCTGGACCACGGCTATCCGCGCAACGACGTCTACTACACGGCCGGCGCCGACGTCATCCGCGCCGTCCGCGACCGCCTCGGCATCGCCCCGGGCCGCCGCGCCGTCCTCTACGCGCCCACCCACCGCGACTACGAGGCCGGCTGGACCCCGCGCCTGGACCTCGCCACCCTCGCCGACCGCCTGGGCGACGACACGGTCCTGCTCGTGCGCGGCCACTACTTCTACGGCGGCGCCGCCTCCCCGCTGACGAACCTGCGCCGCACCGGCCGGATCATCGACGTCTCCTCCTACGACCCGGTCGAGGAACTCTGCCTGGCGGCGGACGTCCTGGTCACGGACTACTCCTCGATCATGTTCGACTACGCCAACCTCGACCGGCCGATCGTGATCCACGCCGACGACTGGGAGACGTACCGCACGACGCGCGGCGTGTACTTCGACCTGATGGACCAGGCCCCGGGCCCGGTCGCCCGCACCCAGCAGGAGCTGACGGAGATCCTCACCACCGAGGCCTGGCGCGACGAGGGCGCGACGAAGACCCGGGCCGTCTTCCGGCGCCGGTTCTGCGAGTACGACGACGGACGCGCCGCCGAACGCGTCGTCCGCCGGGTCTTCCTCGGCCAGGACGGACGGGACCTGCCGCCCGTGCTGCCGCTCGAGGAACGCACTCCGGCCCCGACCCCACAGGAGGCGACCGCATGAGCACCCCCGACGTCACCGTGACGGTCATCGTCTACAACGACGCCGAACGGCTCACCCGCGCGGTCGAATCGGTCCGCCGCCAGACCCACGCCAACCTCGAGATCGTCATCAGCGACGACCATTCCACGGACGCGACCCCGGCCGTGGCACAGCGGCTCGTGGCCCAGGACCCCCGCATCCGCCATCTGCGCCTGGAGCGGAACAGCGGCGGCTGCAGCGCCCCGCGCAACCGCGCCCTGCAGATCGCGCGGGCGCCGTTCCTGATGTTCCTCGACAGCGACGACGAGCTCCCCGACAACGCCGTGGAACTGCTGCTCGCCGCGCACCGCGAACGCGAGATCGACTTCGCGATGGGCGCGGTGCAACGGGTCCGCGTGGACAACGGCCGCCGTTCGACGTGGATGCCGCACCTGGTCGCCGAGCGCCGCACCCTCGACGGCATCGAGGCCGACCCGCGGCTGCTCTTCGAGCACCTGTCCACCAGCAAGATGTACGCCCGCGCCTTCCTCGACCGGCACGACCTGCGCTTCCCCGAGGGCATCCACTACGAGGACCAGCTGTTCTCGGCGCAGGCGTACTGCCTGGCCAAGACCTTCACGATCATCCCGGAACCGGTCTACCGCTGGTACGTGGCGCCCTTCGCGGCCTCCGAGACGGCCTCGATATCCAACCAGCGGCACAAACTGGCCAACGTCCGGGACCGCGTCCACGTCCAGCACCTCATCGACGCGTTCCTGGCCGAGAGCGGGCACGAGTCGCTGCGCGAGGACAAGGACCACAAGTTCCTCAAGCACGACTTCCGGATGTACGCCGGTGACCTGCCCTACCGGGACGACGCCTGGCTGACGTCGTTCGCGGAGATCGTCAACCCCTATCTCGACACGCTCACGCCGGGTGCGTTCGCGCGTCTCCCGCGCGCCGAACGCGTCGTCGTCCAGCTGATCCGCGACCGCCGGCTGCCGGAGGCCCGCCTGGCCGCCCGGGGCCTCGGCCACGGAGTGGGCCCGAGGCGCGTGACCGCCGACGCGGCCGGCCGCAGCTACTGGGGGGACCGAGTCCCCGAGTCGGAGTGGGCTCGCCGGGAACTGGACGTCTCCGACCTGGAGTTGGAGACCCGCCCCTTCCCGAGTGCCCAGTTCCGCCACGAGATCACGGAGATCACCCGGGGCCCGGGCGCCTCGATCGACCTCGCGATCCGCACCTACGACCCGGCGCTGCGCCTCCCCGTGGGCCCGCAACGGGCGACGCTCCTCATCGCCCCGGGCGGCCGCCGCCTGCGCGTCCACTTCCGGCTCTCGCCCGTGCGCCCCGGCCTCTTCGAGGGCCACGCCCATCTGGACCTCGGGGCGGCCTCGCTCCCCCTCCAGGGCTTCGCGGGAATCCGCCACCCACTGCTGCGCCTCCAGCACCAGGGCCTCTCCCACACGGGTCTGCTCCTGGCGCCCCTGACCTTCCCGACCCTGACGACCCGCGTCCCCTCCCACCACCTGACGGTGGAACCGGAGGGCCACGCCCCGGGCCGCCTCCAGGTCCGCTGGGAACCGGTGGGGGTGACGGCGAAGCTGATCCGCCCTACGGCCCGCAGGCTGGCCCGCCCGAGGGTGAAGAGAGCCGTGCGGCTGGTGGCGAGCGTGCTCAAGTAGCTCAGAACAGGCGCCCCGGGCCGATTCCGGCCCGGGGCGCCTGTCACGCCGTACGTCCCGCCGCTACGAATGCGTGCGCAGCAGCGTCCTCATCGTGCGCATCGCCACCGACAGGTTGGCGAGGTCGAACGACTCGGAGCTTTGGATCTCCTCCAGCGTGGCGCGGGCACGGCCGAGGATCGCCGCGTTCTTCTGCTCCCACGCCTTGTAGCGCTGCTCGGGCGTCGAGGTGCCGTTGCCCACGGCCAGGACGTCGGCGGTGACCGCCGCGTGCGCCGCGTACAGGTCCTCGCGGATCGCCGCACGGGCCATGGACTGCCAGCGGTCCGCGCGGGGCAGCTCGGAGATGCGGTCCATGAGCTGGGTGATGCGCAGCCGGTCGGCGAGGTCGTAGTAGACCTCGGCGACGTCCAGCGGTTCCCGGTCCATGCGGTCGGCGATCGAGACGATGTCGAGCGTCGGGAAGGCCGAGGAGAAGCCCGCCACCCGAGTGGCGAGTTCGTCCGGGACGCCGACACCCGTCAGTTCGTCGTAGATCTTCCCGTACCACTCCAGGTCGGCGCCGCGCAGCAGCTTGGGCAGCTGCGACCAGACCTGCTCGACGCGGTCGGCGAAGAAGTCGACGGTCTCGGCCAGCTGCAGCGGCTGCGGACGGTTGTTGAGCAACCAGCGCGTGCCGCGCTCCACCAGGCGGCGGGCGTGCAGCCGGATGCGGGTCTGGACCTCGGCCTCGACCTTGTTGTCGAGTGCCTCGACCCCGTCCCACACCGGGGACTGGCGGAAGATCGCCCGGGCCGCGGTCTGCGCCCGCACGATCTCCTCCAGCGACGCGCCGGTCTCCTCGCGCAGCCGGTGCAGATACGTCGTACCGCCCGTGTTCACCGTGTCGTTGACCAGCACGGTCGTGGTGATCTCACGGCGCAGCGGGTGGCAGACGAGGTGCTCGGGGAACTGCTCGCGCAGCTCGGTCGGGAAGTAGGCGTGCAGCAGGGTGCTCAGGTACGGGTCGTCCGGCAGCGAGGTGTGCAGCAGCTCCTCGGCGACCGTGATCTTCGTGTACGCCAGCAGCACGGCCGTCTCCGGGCCGGTCAGGCCCTGCCCCTGGGCGAGCCGCTCGCGGATCTGCCGGTCGGTGGGCAGGAACTCCAGCGACCGGTCGAGATGCCCCTCCCTGACCAGGTGCTTCATGAAGCGCTGCTGGGCGTGGAGCATGGCGCCGGACTGGGCGAGGGCGTTGGCGATCGCCGTGTTCTGCGCGTAGTTGTTGCGCAGCACCAGGCGGCCGACCTCGTCGGTCATCTCGGCGAGCAGCTTGTTGCGCTGCTTGACGGTCATGTCGCCGTCCCTGACCAGGCCGTTGAGCAGGATCTTGATGTTCACCTCGTGGTCGGAGGTGTCCACGCCGGCGCTGTTGTCGATGGCGTCGGTGTTGATCCGGCCGCCGTGCAGCGCGAACTCGATCCGGCCGAGCTGGGTCAGGCCGAGGTTGCCGCCCTCGCCGACGACGGCGACGCGCAGGTCCGCGCCGTCGACGCGGATGGCGTCGTTGGCCTTGTCGCCGACGTCCGCGTTGGACTCGGTGGAGGCCTTGACGTACGTGCCGATGCCGCCGTTCCACAGCAGGTCCACCGGCGCGCGCAGGATCGCCTTCATCAGGTCGGCCGGGGTCAGCTTGGTGACCTTGGCCTCGATGCCGAGGGCCTCGCGGATGTGCGCGTTGACCGGGATCGCCTTGGCCGTGCGCGGGAAGACGCCGCCGCCGGCCGACAGCAGGTCCTTGTCGTAGTCCTCCCAGCTGGAGCGGGGCAGCTCGAACAGGCGGCGGCGCTCGGCGTAGGAGGTGGCGGCGTCCGGGTTCGGGTCGATGAAGATGTGCCGGTGGTCGAAGGCGGCCACCAGGCGGATGTGCTCGGAGAGCAGCATGCCGTTGCCGAACACGTCACCGGACATGTCGCCGATGCCGACGACCGTGAAGTCCTCGGTCTGCGTGTCGACGCCCATGTCGCGGAAGTGCCGCTTGACGGACTCCCAGGCGCCGCGGGCGGTGATGCCCATGCCCTTGTGGTCGTAGCCGGCGGAACCGCCGGAGGCGAAGGCGTCACCGAGCCAGAAGTTGTAGTTCTCGGCGACCCCGTTGGCGATGTCGGAGAAGGTCGCGGTGCCCTTGTCGGCGGCGACGACGAGGTAGGTGTCGTCCTCGTCGTGCCGGACGACGTCAGCCGGGGGCACGACCTCGCCGGCGACCATGTTGTCGGTGATGTCGAGCAGTGCCGAGATGAACGTCTTGTAGCTGGCGACGCCCTCGGCCATCCACGCGTCGCGGTCCACGCTCGGGTCGGGCAGCTGCTTGGCGACGAAGCCGCCCTTGGCGCCGACCGGCACGATGACGGTGTTCTTGACCATCTGCGCCTTGACCAGGCCGAGGATCTCGGTGCGGAAGTCCTCACGCCGGTCGGACCAGCGCAGGCCACCGCGCGCGACCTTGCCGAAGCGCAGGTGCACGCCCTCGACGCGCGGCGAGTACACCCAGATCTCGAACGCCGGGCGGGGTGCCGGCAGGTCGGGGATGGCCTGCGGGTCGAACTTCATGGAGACGTAGTCGTGCGGCTTGCCGCCCGCGGCCTCCTGGAAGAAGTTGGTCCGCAGCGTCGCCTTGATGACCGTCAGGAAGGACCTGAGGATCCGGTCCTCGTCGAGCGAGGCCACCTGGTCGAGGGCCGCGTCGACCTCCTCCAGCAGCGCGTCCACGATCTCGTGCCCCGCGCGCTGCCGGTCGGGCGACATCCGCGCCTCGAACAGGGAGACGAGCAGGCGGGTGGTGTGGACGTTGTTGCGGAGGGTGTCCTCCATGTAGTCCTGGCTGAACGTCGACCCGGCCTGGCGCAGGTACTTGGCGTACGCCCGCAGGACCACTGCCTGGCGCCAGGTCAGCCCGGCGCTCAGCACGAGGGCGTTGAAGCCGTCGTTCTCCGCCTTGCCGGTCCAGGTGGCGGAGAAGGCGTCCTGGAAGCGCTCGCGGGCGTCGTCGCCGAAGTAGTCCCCGCCGCCGTTGGCGCGGGGCATGCGCAGACCGAAGTCGTAGATCCAGGCCACGCTGCGGTCCGAGCAGCGCAGCTCGTAGGGCCGCTCGTCGACGACCTCGACACCGAGCCGGTTGAGGACCGGCAGGACGGCGGAGAGGGAGATCGCGTCGCCCGTGCGGTAGATCTTGAAGCGGCGCTCCTCGGGGGCGGCGCCCACCGGCTCGTAGAGGCTGAGCGCGAAATCCTTGTCCGCCTCGCTGTTCAGCTGCTCGAGGTGGACGAGGTCGGCGACCGCGGCGCGCGGGTTGTGGTCGGCCTTGTACCCCTCGGGGAAGGCGTGCGCGTACCGGCGCATGGCCTCGGCCGCGTGCTCCTCGCCGAGCTCGGCGTTGAGCGCCTCGGCGAAGGCGTCCTCCCAGGAGCGGGCGGCCTCCACCAGCCGGGCCTCGATGCGCTCCTTGTCGGAGTCGGACAGCTCCGGCAGTTCGGTGCCCTGCGGGACCCGGACCACGAAGTGCAGCCGGGACAGGATCGACTCCGTGTTCCAGGCCGTGAAGTCGACGCTGATGCCGCCCAGTTCCTCCTTGAGGATCTCGATGATCCGCAGGCGGACGGCCGTGGTGTAGCGGTCGCGCGGGAGGTAGACGAGGGCGGAGTAGTAGCGCCCGTACTCGTCCTGGCGCAGGTAGAGCCTGAGGCGCCTGCGCTCCTGGAGGTAGAGCACGGAGGTGACGATGGCCCGCAGCTCGTCGGCCGGGGTCTGGAAGAGCTCGTCGCGCGGGTACGTCTCGAGGATCTGCGTCAGGTCGCGGCCGTCGTGGCTGTTGGGTGAGAATCCCGCCTTCTCCAGGACCTCCTCGACCTTGCGCCGGATGACCGGGACCCGGCGCACGGACTCGGTGTAGGCGGCGGAGGAGAACAGCCCGAGGAACCGGCGCTCGCCGATGACGTTGCCGTCGGCGTCGAACTTCTTGACGCCGATGTAGTCCAGGTACGACGGCCGGTGCACGGTCGCCCGGCTGTTCGCCTTGGTCAGCACGAGCAGCTTGTGCTCGCGCGCCTTGGCCCGGGCGTCGGCGGGCAGCCGCTCGAAGGACGGGCTGACCGGGTGGCTCTCCTCGGTGGCGTGGTGCGGATCCGCGCGCAGTATGCCGAGCCCGGTGCCGGGGACGGCGGCCAGGGAGTCGTCCTCGCGCAGCTGGTACTCGCGGTAGCCGAGGAAGGTGAAGTGGTCGTCGGCCAGCCAGCGCAGCAGCTCGCGGGCCTCCTCGACCTGGGGTCCGGGCAGATCGTCCGGGATGGGCTCGTCCGGCAGCCCCTCCGCCAGCCGGATCGCCGCGTCCCGCATCTTGCCCCAGTCCTCGACGGCCTCGCGGGCGTCGGACAGCACGCGCAGCAGATCGGCGGTGATCTGCTTCAGATCGGCCCGGTCGGTCTCGCGGTCGATCTCGACGTGGATCCAGGACTCGACGTGCGCGTCGTGCGGAAGGTCGCCGGTGGGCGGGGTCGACAGGACCTCGACGAGCTTGCCGGTGACATCGCGCCGCACCACGAACTGGGGGTGGATGACGACGTGGATCCCGCGCCCCTGGCGCGTCAGCTCATTGGTGACGGAGTCGACGAGGAAGGGCATGTCGTCGGTGACGACCTCGACCACGGAGTGGCTGCAGGTCCACCCGTTCTCTTCGACCGTGGGGGTGTGCACCCGCACGTTCGCCGTGCCCTGGGGGCGGTTCTCGGCCAGCCGGTAGTGCGATACGGCAGCTCCGAAGACATCGACCGGGTCGCGGTCGGTGAGGTCCTCCGGGGCCGTGTGCAGGTAGTAGCGCTGGAGGAACGTGAGGAGGGTCTCGCGGTCCGGGGCCTTCTGGGCGTCTGGGGTCTCCTCGCCCGTCGACCCGGTCGGTAGGTGCCCCCCGACCGGGCTGTTCTCAGCTACCCGGGCGGCCCTCTCGAGCAACTCGGCCTTGGCTTCGTCCAGCTTGGTCTGCATTGTCCTCTGGCTCCTGTCGCGCGCCGTTGCGTGACGTAGAAGGAAGTACGGCCTCTGCGCTTACGACCTCACGTCGTGACACGGGGTATCCGGTCTGTACCGACGCTATGCCGCAAGGTGAGATGAGCGGGGGTGTCTGAGCCAATCTTGAGATGCTCCACCGGTGTGACGCTGCTCTCTGCGACGCCCGAAACCAGGTGATGCTCGGGGTCCCGGGAGCCTTCGATGTCATGTCCCGCCCGCGAAGACCAGCGACCGCCGCCCGGTCACGGATGTCGTCCGTGCTCTCCGGGCGCAGGGCAGGGACGACGACGTCCCCGCGAACTATCGCGCTGATCACGCCACCAAGGCTATCGCTCCTCACAGGGGCTCCGTCATGAGCCGTATGTGTACAAAACCAGCCCTGGAAGTTTGACGTTCTGCACAGTGTCGCTACCGGATCCGGTCAGGTGCGCCCGTCAGGCCGCGAGCCGCTCCGCCTCGGCGACCGCTTCCTCAAGCGTGTCCACGACAGGAACGCCGACGCTTTCCAGACTCACCCGACTGTGCGACCCGCCGGTGTACAGCACGGCCCGGGCCCCCACGTGCAGTGCGGCCACCGCGTCGTCCGCCGCGTCCCCGATCACCACGGTCCGCTCCGGCGCCACGCCGCTCAGCGACGCCAGGTGCCGCACCATGTGCTCGGCCTTGCTGCCCCCCGACGGCCCGGTCCGCCCGTCCACCCGTATGAAGTGGGGCTCGATGCCGAACCCGCGCACCAGCGGAACAAGCTCCTCGTGCACATACATGCTCAGGATCGACTGGCTGCGCCCCGCCGAGCGCCATGCGGCCAGCAGCTCCACGGCCCCCACCGTCAGCCCGCACGTCGTGCGGTGCTCGGCGTAGTACCGGTGGAAGATGTCGTCCATGGCCTCCCACTCGGCCTCGGTCGGCAGCCGCCCCATCAGTCGCTCGTAGAACTTCGGCACCGGTACGCAGTACAGCTCCCGGTACTTCTCCAGCGTCAGCGGCTCCAGCCCCAGCTCTGCGAAGGCCGCGTTCGTCGCCCCGATGATCGCGTCGATGTCGTGGAACAGCGTCCCGTTCCAGTCCCAGACGATGTGCGCGCCCGTCTTCATCCCCATGCCCAAAAACGTACCCGCCCGCACTGACAATCAAGAGAACGGCACCTCAACGCGCCCCCCGCGGCCGGTTCAGCCTCCCTGGCCCACCAGGTTCTCGATCTCCTGCGTGGCGAACCACAGCAGCTCGTGGTCCTCGGCGCCGTCCACGACGGACTGCGCGTCGTCGTCCCCGCGGTCCGCCGCCGGCAGTGCCTCGGCGGCCGCCGTCACCCCGGCCTGCGCGTCCGCCGCGTCGACGTGCACGGACGCGGCCTTGCCCAACGGCACCGGTCCGGCGACCCGCACCTCCCCCGGTTCCGCCGGGTCGTGATCCGCGCTCGCGGCCCGGTCGGGCACGTCGACGGCGATCACGGTCCGGCGTCGCGGGGCCCCGGGATCGGCCGCCAGCAGGCGCAGCGAGGCCAGCGCGGCCCGACCGAGCGCCGCGTACTCCAGCTCCTCGATGTCGTCGGAGGCGTACCACTCGCGCAGCCCGGGCGTCACGGCGTAGGCGACGAACGCTCCGGCTCCCAGCTCACCCGTCTTGTACGCCTCGGCGAGACCGGGGAGGGTCAGGGGCACGTAGACACGCATGGCGGGCCGCTTTCGTGGTCGTGGTCGTGATGGTGGCCGGTGGGGCCCGGGAGCTCCGGACGGCCTTCAGGATACGTGCGGGGCGTCCCCTTTCGAGTCCCGCCCCGGGACGCCGGACGCGTCCACTCCGCGCCCGGAATTCACCCGGCACGCTCCCGCAGCCGCGGGCTCCCCACCCCCTGCACCATCCGGATAGGTGAACATTCCGGCGCCCGCGACCCGGATCCCGCTTCCTTGCCGCAGCCCCCGTCGGCCCCGTACAAGATCACCAAGCCGAAGTTACTCCCCGGTATCCACCGGGCCCACGAAAACGGGGACCCCCATGCACAAGGTCATGACCAGGACCCACCACCGCCCGACCCCCTACTCCCCGACGTCC
>NZ_JAIGQA010000215.1:0-12834 GCF_019733245.1 Streptomyces sp. WAC04114 | reverse complement strand
GGTGGGAGGGGTCGGAGGCCGATGTGTCCTGCGGCGCGTCGTGCGAGCTCAGGTGCTCCGTCGGTGACGGCTCGTGCGGTGCCCCGGTCCGGGCCGCCTCACCGCGCGGGTGCACCACGCGTGCGGGAGAGGCCTCCCCCTTGGCGAGCTTCAGGCCGATCAGGGAGGCGGGCCCCGCGCTTCCGCCGGACTCCACGGCCCCGTCCCGCTCGTCGGGGAAGCCGGCCAGGATCCGGGCGGTCTCCTTGAAGGTGCACATGCGCGCGCCGCGGGTGGGCGTGACCGGCCGTCCCGCGCGCAGGTCGTCGACGAGGCTCTTGGCGCTGTCCGGGGTCTGGTTGTCGAAGAACTCCCAGTTGACCATCACGACCGGTGCGAAGTCGCAGGCCGCGTTGCACTCGATGTGCTCCAGGGTGACCTTGCCGTCGCCGGTGGTCTCGCCGTTGCCGACGCCGAGGTGCTCCTGGAGCTCCTCGAAGATCGCGTCCCCGCCCATGACGGCGCACAGGGTGTTGGTGCACACCCCCACCTGGTAGTCGCCGCTCGGCCGGCGGCGGTACATGGTGTAGAAGGTGGCGACCGCGGTGACCTCGGCCGTGGTCAGGCCGAGCACGTCCGCGCAGAACTGCATGCCGGTGCGGGTGACGTGCCCCTCCTCCGCCTGGACGAGGTGCAGCAGCGGCAGCAGGGCGGACCGGGAGTCGGGGTAGCGGGCGATGACCTCGCGCGCGTCCGTCTCCAGACGGGCCCGGACGTCGTCCGGGTAGGCGGGGGCGGGCAGTTCGGGCATGCCCAGGCTGACGCCCCGCTCGGAAGACGATGTGGTCACCGGTCGACGCCTCCCATCACGGGGTCGATGGACGCGACGGCGACGATGACGTCGGCGACTTGGCCGCCCTCGCACATCGCCGCCATGGCCTGAAGGTTGGTGAAGGACGGATCGCGGAAGTGGACCCGGTAGGGGCGGGTGCCGCCGTCGGACACGACGTGCACCCCGAGTTCGCCCTTGGGCGACTCGACCGCCGCGTACGCCTGTCCCGGCGGGACGCGGAAGCCCTCGGTGACCAGCTTGAAGTGATGGATCAGGGCCTCCATGGAGGTGCCCATGATCTTCTTGATGTGGTCGAGGGAGTTGCCGAGGCCGTCGGGGCCCAGGGCCAGCTGGGCCGGCCAGGCGATCTTCTTGTCGGCGACCATGACCGGGCCGGGCTGGAGCCGGTCCAGGCACTGCTCGACGATCCGCAGGGACTGGCGCATCTCCTCCAGCCGGATGAGGAAGCGGCCGTAGGAGTCGCAGGTGTCCGCGGTCGGGATCTCGAAGTCGTAGGTCTCGTAACCGCAGTACGGCTGCGCCTTGCGCAGGTCGTGCGGCAGGCCGGTGGAGCGCAGGATCGGGCCCGTCGCGCCGAGGGCCATGCAGCCGGCCAGGTCCAGGTAGCCGACGTCCTGCATACGGGCCTTGAAGATCGGGTTCCCGGTGGCGAGCTTGTCGTACTCCGGGAGGTTCTTCTTCATCTTCTTCACGAACTCGCGGATCTGGTCCACCGCGCCGGGCGGCAGGTCCTGGGCGAGTCCGCCGGGGCGGATGTACGCGTGGTTCATCCGCAGGCCGGTGATCAGCTCGTAGATATCGAGAATGAGTTCACGATCACGAAAGCCGTAGATCATGATCGTGGTCGCGCCGAGCTCCATGCCGCCGGTGGCGATGCACACCAGGTGCGAGGAGAGGCGGTTCAGCTCCATCAGGAGCACACGGATGATCGAGGCGCGGTCCGGGATCTGGTCCTCGATGCCGAGGAGCTTCTCGACGCCGAGGCAGTACGCCGTCTCGTTGAAGAACGGCGTCAGGTAGTCCATGCGCGTCACGAACGTGGTGCCCTGCGTCCACGTCCGGTACTCGAGGTTCTTCTCGATGCCGGTGTGCAGATAACCGATTCCGCAGCGGGCCTCGGTGACGGTCTCGCCGTCGATCTCCAGGATCAGACGGAGCACACCGTGGGTGGACGGGTGCTGCGGGCCCATGTTGACGACGATGCGCTCGTCGTCGGCCCGGGCCGCGGACTGGACGACCTCGTCCCAGTCGCCGCCGGTGACCGTGTAGACGGTGCCCTCGGTCGTCTCCCGAGGGGAGGCGTGGGAAGTGCTCATGAGTACGACCTCCGCTGGTCCGGAGCCGGGATCTGGGCGCCCTTGTACTCGACGGGGATGCCGCCGAGGGGGTAGTCCTTGCGCTGTGGGAAGCCCTGCCAGTCGTCCGGCATCATGATCCGCGTCAGGGCCGGGTGACCGTCGAAGACGATTCCGAAGAAGTCGTACGTCTCGCGCTCGTGCCAGTCGTTCGTCGGATAGACCTCGAACAGCGACGGGATGTGCGGGTCGCTGTCGGGGGCGCTGACTTCCAGGCGGATCACCCGGTTGTGGGTGATCGACCGCAGGTGGTAGACGGCGTGCAGCTCGCGGCCCTTGTCGTTCGGGTAGTGCACGCCGCTGACGCCCGTGCACAGTTCGAAGCGCAGGGCCGGGTCGTCGCGCAGGGTGCGGGCGACGCGGACGAGGTGTTCGCGCTCGATGTGGAAGGTCAGCTCGTCGCGGTCGACGACCGTCTTCTCGATGGCGTTGGCGGGGACCAGGTCCTGCTCCTCCAGGGCGCCCTCGAGCTCGTCGGCGACCTCGTCGAACCAGCCGCCGTAGGGGCGGCTCGCCGGTCCCGGGAGCCGGACCGAGCGGACCAGGCCGCCGTAGCCGGAGGTGTCACCGCCGTTGTTGGCGCCGAACATGCCGCGCTGGACGCGGATCTCCTCACCGCCCTGGCCGCGCTGGCCCGGGAGGTTCTCCGCGGAGAGGTCCTTCTCGGGGTTGACCCCGTTGCCGTTCGCGTCGCTCACCGCAGCAGCCCCTTCATCTCGATGGTGGGCAGCGCCTTGAGCGCCGCTTCCTCCGCCTCGCGGGCCGCCTCCTCGGCGTTCACGCCGAGCTTGGAGCTCTGGATCTTCTGGTGGAGCTTGAGGATCGCGTCCATGAGCATCTCCGGCCGGGGCGGGCAGCCGGGGAGGTAGATGTCGACCGGCACGATGTGGTCGACGCCCTGGACGATGGCGTAGTTGTTGAACATGCCGCCGGACGAGGCGCAGACCCCCATGGAGATCACCCACTTGGGGTTCGGCATCTGGTCGTAGACCTGCCGGAGCACCGGCGCCATCTTCTGGCTGACCCGGCCGGCGACGATCATCAGGTCCGCCTGGCGCGGCGAGCCCCGGAAGACCTCCATGCCGAAGCGCGCCAGGTCGTAGCGGCCCGCGCCGGTGGTCATCATCTCGATGGCACAGCAGGCGAGGCCGAACGTGGCCGGAAAGACCGAGGCCTTGCGCACCCACCCCGCGGCCTGTTCGACGGTGGTCAGCAGGAAGCCGCTCGGCAGCTTTTCTTCGAGTCCCATGACGTGTGGCCCCTCAGTCCCATTCCAGGCCGCCGCGCCGCCATACGTACGCGTACGCGACGAAGACGGTGAGCACGAAGAGCAGCATCTCCACGAGCCCGAAGATCCCCAGGGCGTCGAAGGTGACGGCCCAGGGGTAGAGGAAGACGATCTCGATATCGAAAATGATGAAGAGCATCGCCGTCAGGTAGTACTTGATGGGGAAGCGCCCGCCGCCGGCCGGCGTGGGGGTCGGCTCGATACCGCACTCGTAGGCCTCGAGCTTGGCCCGGTTGTACCGCTTGGGCCCGATCAACGTGGCCATGACCACGGAGAAGATCGCAAAGCCTGCCCCGAGGGCTCCCAGTACGAGGATGGGCGCATAAGCGTTCACCGCTCCTCGCTCCTCTCAGTCGGCACTGACTGCTGGCGGTTTGCATCGGGCTCACATCCGCCCCACCTGTCCCTCGAACCCCGCCCGCCCCGGCGAAGATCGGGAACATGTGAAGCAGGTCACAAGCCCAACCGCGTGCATCTTATGCCCGACGCTCTGTGATCTGCGACACGGGGTATTACTCAACCTTTGTGATCTCCACCACCTGACGATCGATCATGAAGTCGGATGAGCGGTGATCTTCACACGCGAAGCGTCCGAGTGATCACGAGAGGTGACATTTTGGCTCGTCAGTGCAGGCCGGAGGGGTCGTCTCAATATCAAGAGGGTTCTCTTGCATGCAAATTGGTGACGGACTTGATCTCTTGATAGAGGCGCGTTCACACATCAGGGGGCATGCGAGGCGGGGTGTGGACGCGTGCATGCGTTCACGATCTTCGCGGGGTCGTGACCCGGTCGTGATCCACGCACCGGGACGCGACCGGCGGGGCGGCCGTTCCGTGACCTCCGTCACATGGATGAGAGATCCATGAGAACGGGGCTTGGCCAATCAACCCAACCGATGGTAGGCGCGGGGCAATTCGGGCGTATTGATCAAACACCGTGATCACAGGCCGATCACGGGACGCCCGCAATGTCCGTTACGGCGTCAATAAGGGGGCTCGTTGGGGGGTTTTGGGGCCCTGGATGAACAACTGTGGCGCAGCACACGTTTCTTGAAGATATGAAGGAGCCCCTGGTACCGGTTATTCCCATGTCCCACACCGCTCACATACGCAGCCACCGGAAACCCCGCCGCAGCGCGACCTCTTCGATCGCCCTGCGCGCCGGCGTTGCCGGTGGCGTTCTCAGCATGGCAGCGGCGGGTGCGTCGGCCTCGGCGAGCGCCGCCGAGCCGGTGACGCAGACCATCGAACTGCCCACCCTGACGGCCGATATGTCCGCTCAGGTCGCCCAGTCCGCGGCCGCCACCCAGCAGGCCGCCGCGAACTACGAGCTGCGCGCCGAGCGTGACGCGGCCGCCGCCAAGGCCGCCGCGGAAGCCAAGAAGGACCTCGCCGCGGCGAAGAAGGCCGAGGCCAAGAAGGAGGCCGCCGAGGCCGCCCGCAAGGCCGCCGCCGAGCGCGCCGCGCGCAGCGCCGAGCGCACGACCCTCTCCGCCTCCGCCTCCGCGTCCACCTCGACGTCCGTGTCGGCGCCCGCCAGCGGCAGCGTCGCGACGGTCATCGCGTTCCTGAAGGCCCAGGTGGGCGACGCCTACGTCATGGGCGCCACCGGTCCCAACGCCTGGGACTGCTCCTCCCTCGTGCAGGCCGCGTACAAGCAGGTTGGTGTGGATCTGCCGCGCGTCTCGCAGGACCAGTCGATGGCCGGCACGGACGTGCCGCTGTCCAGCGTCCAGGTCGGCGACATCCTGTACTGGGGCGGCAAGGGCTCCGCGTACCACGTGGGCGTCTACATCGGGGACGGCCAGTACCTGGACGCGGCCAACCCGTCCAAGGGCGTCGTCATCCAGGACCTGTCGGGCTACCCGGCGTCGGGCGCGGTGCGCGTCCTCTGACGTCACGCGTCGTCTGACGTCACGCGTCCTCTGACGTCACGCGTCGTCTGACACGTCCGACACATGTGCAGGTTCGGGTCTGACGTCACGCGTCGTCTGACACGTCCGACACATGTGCAGGTTCGGGCTCGAGGGTCGTTGCCGCTGCGCGGCATCGGCCCTCCCGGCCTGTCCGGGGCCGTTCGGGCCCCGTAACCCCTCGGCCCGTCTCCGGGCCGCTCCAGGGGCCGTCAGGGCCCTCCTGGGGGCCACCCGGCATCCCGGCCCGCCCGTGCGCCCCCGTCACTCCGGCATCGTGCGCCCGAATTGTCACGGCCTGGCCGGGTGTTGACGCCGCGCCGGTCATTGCGTGTACGCACGGCGGCAGACGGCGGCCCGGCGCGCGTCGGTGGACGCACGCCGGGCCGCCGGCATCACGGAGTCGAACGCCCGGTCAGGCCTTGGGGGCCACCCTGCTCAGCCCGTTGATGATGCGGTCCATCGCGTCGCCGCCCGTCGGGTCGGTGAGGTTCGCGAGGAGCTTCAGGGTGAACTTCATCAGCATCGGGTGCGTGAGACCGCGCTGGGCCGCGATCTGCATGACCTTCGGGTTGCCGATGAGCTTCACGAAGGCGCGGCCGAGCGTGTAGTAGCCGCCGTAGGTGTCCTTCAGGACGCGCGGGTAGCGCTGGAGGGCCAGTTCGCGACTCGCCGGGGTCGGCCGGGCGTGCGCCTGGACGATGACGTCGGCGGCGATCTGGCCGGACTCCATGGCGTAGGCGATGCCCTCGCCGTTGAAGGGGTTCACCAGGCCGCCCGCGTCGCCGACGAGCAGCAGGCCCTTGGTGTAGTGCGGCTGGCGGTTGAAGGCCATGGGGAGCGCGGCGCCGCGGATCGGGCCGGTCATGTTGTCGGGGGTGTAGCCCCAGTCCTCCGGCATGGACGCGCACCAGGCCTTCAGCACCTCGCGCCAGTCCAGCTCCTTGAAGGAGTCGGAGGTGTTGAGGACGCCGAGGCCGACGTTCGACGTGCCGTCGCCCATGCCGAAGATCCAGCCGTAGCCGGGCAGCAGCCGGTCCTCGGCGCCGCGGCGGTCCCACAGCTCCAGCCAGGACTCCAGGTAGTCGTCCTCGTGGCGCGGGCTGGTGAAGTACGTGCGCACGGCCACGCCCATCGGGCGGTCCTCGCGGCGGTGCAGGCCCATCGCCAGGGACAGCCGGGTGGAGTTGCCGTCGGCGGCCACGACCAGTGGAGCGCGGAAGGTGACCTCGCGCTTGTCCTCACCGAGCTTGGCGTGCACCCCGGTGATGCGGCCCGTGCGCTCGTCCAGGATCGGCGCGCCCACGTTGCACCGCTCGAAGAGCCGGGCACCGGCCTTCTGCGCGTTCCGGGCGAGCTGCTCGTCGAAGTCGTCGCGCTTGCGGACGAGGCCGTAGTCGGGGAAGGAGGCGAGATCCGGCCAGTCGAGCTGGAGCCGCACCCCGCCGCCGATGATGCGCAGGCCCTTGTTGCGCAGCCAGCCGGCCTCTTCCGAGATGTCGATGCCCATCGCGACCAGTTGCTTGACGGCGCGCGGGGTGAGGCCGTCACCGCAGACCTTTTCGCGGGGGAACTCGGTCTTCTCCAGCAGGAGGACGTCGAGTCCGGCCTTGGCGAGGTGGTAGGCGGTGGTGGAGCCGGCCGGCCCCGCGCCCACGACGATCACATCGGCGGTGTTCTCGGAGAGGGGCTCGGTCACGACGGTCACGGCGGGATCTCCCCAAGTTCGAAATCTTGCGTGCCGACCGGCACTGGACATGGGCAGTCTATGCAGCAGCATTCATCACCCGGCTGAAGGGCTGCCTCCATGAATCGAGCTCTCCCCGCTGTGCGGCTTCGTGTCCCCACCCACGAGGACGCGTTCGCCTGGCACCGGATCTTCGACGACCCGGACGTCATGGAGTACCAGGGCGGCAGGGCCGCGGAACTCTCGGTCTACGAGGAGCTCACCGCCCGCCAGCGCCGGCACGACGCGGAGCTCGGCTTCTGCCTGTGGACCGTGCTCGACGAGTCGGGGCAGGTCATCGGCTTCACCGGCGCCCAGCCGTGGGAGCGGTCCTGGGGCCCGGCTGGGGAGATCGAGATCGGCTGGCGGCTGGGCCGGGAGCACTGGGGCAGGGGCTACGTCACCGCGGCCGCGCGGCAGACGCTGGAGCGGATGCGGGCCAGTGGCGTCCCGGGTGTCGTCGCGATGGTCGACGCCCGCAACAGCCGGTCGATCGCGGTGACCAGGCGCCTGGGCATGCGCCTCGCCGAGACCTTCACGACCCCGGCCTCGCGGCGGCAGGGGCACTGCTACCGGCTCGATCTCCAGACTGTTCACGGAGAGTAGTCGACTGTCACAGACCGACATCGGTCGCTTCCGGTCGGTGCGGGGCCGGAGTTACCCTTCCTGTACCGCTGGGGGTGACATCTGTGCAGATATCCCGCAAGACGCCCGAAGTGCGCGTACCGCGTCTGGTCGGCCTGATGGCCGTGGACGCGCGGGAGACAGCCCGGGCGCAGGGCCTCCTCCTCACCGCACCGGACCGGCCCGAGCTCCCTCTCGCCGTCGTCGACTACGTCGTACGCCAGTACCCGCAGCCCGGTGCCGAGGTGCCGCGGGAATCGGTGGTCTACGTGTGGTTCGACTTCGGCCCCGGCGAGGGCGGCGGAGGCGTGCACGAACCGCGGATCCCGCGTCCGCCCCGGGGCGGTCTCCAGCGCGAGCTGGACGAGCCGGGCGACCCGTACATGGTCCTCAGTTCGCCCTGAGGCCGACGGGCCCCGGTCTCACTCGGCCTTGAAGCCCCGGTGCAGGGCGACGATGCCGCCGCTCAGGTTGCGCCAGGCCACCCGCGACCAGCCGGCCTTGCCCAGCCGCTCGGCGAGGGCGGGCTGGTCGGGCCAGGCGCGGATGGACTCGGCGAGGTAGACGTAGGCGTCGGGGCTGGAGGACACGGCCCGGGCGACCGGCGGCAGGGCGCGCATCAGGTACTCGGTGTAGACCGTGCGGAACGGCGCCCACGTCGGGTGCGAAAACTCGCAGATCACGATCCGCCCGCCGGGCCGGGTCACCCGGAGCATCTCGCGCAGGCCCGCGTCGGTGTCCTGCACGTTGCGCAGCCCGAAGGAGATGGTGACGGCGTCGAAGGTGTCGTCCTTGAACGGCAGCCGCGTCGCGTCGCCGGCGGTGTACGGCAGCCACGGCTGGCGCTGCTTGCCGACCTGGAGCATGCCCTGGGAGAAGTCGCAGGGGACGACGTAGGCGCCGGTGCGGGCGAAGGGCAGCGAGGAGGTGCCCGTGCCCGCCGCCAGGTCGAGGATCTTCTGCGCCGGGCGGGCGTCGACCGCCTTGGCGACCTCCTTGCGCCATCGCCGGTCCTGGCCGAGGGACAGCACGTCGTTGGTCAGGTCGTACCGTTCCGCCACGTCGTCGAACATCGAGGCGACTTCGTGCGGCTGCTTGTCCAGGGATGCGCGGGTCACGGGCCCATTCTTGCAGCACCCCCTCCGGGCAGGAGGCGCGGCCGCCTCGCGCGGTCGTTGGAGCGCGGCGGCCTTGCCGGCGACGCGGTCCGTCCGGGAGGGCGCGCGGCGCCGGTCGCGGGTCGCGGGTGGTCGTGGTCATGGCGCGCCCCCGGTCAGTTGGCGCCGGCGGAGGCGGACGGGGACGAGGGGGTCGACGGGGACTAGGAGGTCGACGGGGACGGGGTGGTGCCGCTCGCGGCTTGCCCGGCCGGGGCCGACGGGGCGCCGCCGGGCCGGACTCCCGGGCCGCCGGGACCGCCCGGAACCTCTTCCGGCTGACCGCCGCCGGGCCCCGCACCCGCGAACGGCAGCAACTGCGACGGCGTCAGGGACGTGCCCCAGCCCAGGAAGGCCGCGCCGAGGACGGCCGCGTACCCGAGGCAGACGACCCCCAGGAAGAGGCCGGTCCGGCGCAGCGGCCGGGCGCGGCGTCCGGAGTTGCCGGGCGCGGTGTCCGGAGTTGCCGGGCGCGGTGTCCGGAGTTGCCGGGCGCGGTGTCCGGAGTTGCCGGGCGCGGTGTCCGGAGTTGCCGGGCGCGGTGTCCGGAGTTGTCAACGAACAGTGGGCCTTCGGCGGATGCGTTGCCGGGTTTGCGGCGGCGACCGCGAGGGACGCGGCTTTCGACGGCGGGCTCGGAATGCATTCCCCGGACAGTAGGGCGGCTTTATGTGCTCTAAACTCGGGTTTTCTTGTGAGGGGCCCATGAGAAACGACGAAGTTGTCCATTCTCCGAGAGTTCTCGGGAATGCCCGCGGAACTCGCCGCGCGCAACGGACCTCGTGAGACGTTTGCTGCCGGGAAACGTACTTCCTGTCCTACCCCCTGACCTCACGAGAACGGGAGCGCACGTCATGAGGAGTTACCGGAAATCGGCGGCGGCCGGGCTGGGCTGCCTGTTCGCCCTTGCCACCGCCGCATGCTCCGGGCAGGGCGACGCGGCCCCTCCGGCCTCCGAGGCCACCACGTCCGCCACGTCCGCCACGTCTCCCACGTCTCCCACGTCTCCCACGGCGAGGGCCACGGCCGGCACCTCGTACGCCCCGTACCTCAGCGCCACCGAGGCCGCCGGCACCGACTCGGCCGGCTCCCCCACCACGTACAACCTGGCGTTCGTCCTAGCCGACGGCGACGACTGCACCCCGCGCTGGAACGGCACGCACGCGATCGGCGATGCGAAGGTCACCTCCCGGATCGCCAAGCTCAAGGAGGGCGGCGGCCGGGTCCGGGTCTCCTTCGGCGGCGCCTCCGGCAAGGAACTCGCGGCGAACTGCGACAGCGCCGCGGAGCTGGCGGCGGCGTACGGCAAGGCCCTGGACACGGCCGGCACCACCCTCGCCGATTTCGACATCGAGGGCGACGAGCTCTCCGACTCCGCGTCCGTCGCCCTGCGTTCGAAGGCGATCGCGCGGTTGCAGGAGGAACGGACCGGTCTGGAGGTCTCGTTCACCCTGCCGGTGATGCCCTCGGGCCTCGACAAGGACGGCCTGGCGCTCCTCGCCTCCGCCAATGACAACGGCGTGCGGGTCTCCACCGTCAACCTCATGACGATGAACTACGGCTCCTCGTACGACGGTGACATGGGCGGCTACGCCCTCACCTCCGCCAAGGCCGCGCACACCCAGCTGAAGAAGGTCTTCGGCACGTCGGACGCGACCGCCTGGCAGGGCATGGCGCTCACCTCGATGATCGGCGTCAACGACGTCAAGAACGAGACCTTCACCCTCGCGGACGCCGCCGAGGTCCGGGCGTTCGCCGAGGAGAAGGGCATCGCCTGGGTGTCGATGTGGTCGACGGCCCGGGACCGGCAGTGCGCGAAAGGCTCCGACTCGACCAGGGCGGCGACGGATTGCAGCGGGGTGACGCAGAGGCCGGGGGCGTTCGGGAAGGCCTTCGCCGGCTGACCCGGGGGTGTTCGGCAAGGGGTTCGGGATGCGCGGCCGGCCCCGCGCCCGGGGATCAGCGGGCCCGGTACACCAGCCGCCCGGCCAGCACGGTCGCCACGCAGGTCGCCGCGCCGCGCTCGCGCAGGGCCGCCTCGTCGGGCACGTCGAACACGGCCAGGTCCGCCCGGCCGCCGACGGTCAACGGGCCGTGGACCGTGCCCGGGAGGTCGTACCCCTCCGCGAACGGGTCGAGGTCGGGCCGCTCCCCCAGCAGAGTGCCGGGCGCGCCGGTGGTCCCCACGACGGTCAGACCGGAGCGGGCGACGGCCGTGGCCACCAGCGGATCGCGGAAGCGGGCGCCGGGCGAGGCGACCGCGGTCGTGCCGTAGCGCAGCATCCGCTGCACACCGCGCCGCACGCTGCCCGACCAGCGGGTCTCGGTGAGGTCGCCCAGTGCGGCCAGCCGCTCGCCCCACAGGGGCTGTTCGCCCAGCTCGTCCGCTTCCCTCGGGTCGGGGTGATAGCAGTGGCGCAGCAGCCACAGCGGGTGCCACTGGCGCAGACCCGGGGTGAGCACGCCGGGCCAGCGCCGCACCCGCGCGCCGGGCGCGTCCTCGGCGACCTCGCCGTAGGTTCCTACGGCGATGACCCGGTCGCCGTCGACCGCGACGGCGCCGTCCACGACGGGTGCGTCCATGCCGGGTGCCGCGCCCGCCGGAAGGACCAGCGGGGCGGCGTGAATCGTCAGCACGGTCGGGTCAGTTGGGCGCCAGCAGCTTCAGCTCGGGGTGAGCCGTGCCGCCCTCGATGGCCGTGGAGGAGATGTGCGAGACGACGCGGTCGTCGACGGGGTCGTTCGCCGGGTCGTCGTGGACGACGAGGTGCTCGTAGGTGGTCGCCCGCTGGGCGGGCACCCGGCCGGCCTTCCGGATCAGATCGATGATCTCCATCCGGTTGGACCGGTGCTTGGCACCGGCCGACGACACCACGTTCTCCTCCAGCATGATCGAGCCGAGGTCGTCGGCGCCGTAGTGCAGGGAGAGCTGCCCGACCTCCTTGCCCGTGGTCAGCCACGAGCCCTGGATGTGGGCGATGTTGTCCATGAACAGCCGCGCGATGGCGATCATGCGCAGGTATTCGAAGAGCGTCGCCTGCGTGCGGCCCTTCAGGTGGTTGTTCTCGGGCTGGTAGGTGTACGGGATGAAGGCGCGGAAGCCGCCCGTGCGGTCCTGGACGTCCCGGATCATCCGCAGGTGCTCGATGCGCTCGGCGTTGGTCTCGCCGGTGCCCATCAGCATGGTGGAGGTGGATTCCACGCCCAGGTTGTGCGCGATCTCCATGATCTCCAGCCAGCGCTCGCCGGACTCCTTGAGCGGGGCGATGGCCTTGCGGGGCCGCTCGGGCAGCAGCTCGGCACCGGCACCGGCGAAGGAGTCGAGGCCGGCGGCGTGGATGCGCTGGATGGCCTCCTCCACGCTCACCTTGGAGATCCGGGCCATGTGCTCGACCTCGGAGGCGCCCAGCGAGTGGATCACCAGCTGGGGGAATTCCTTCTTGATCGCCGCGAAGTGCTTCTCGTAGTACTCGACGCCGTAGTCCGGGTGGTGCCCGCCCTGGAACATGATCTGCGTACCGCCCAGCTCGACGGTCTCCGCGCAGCGGCGCAGGATGTCGTCCAGGTCACGCGTCCAGCCCTTGTCGGTGGCCTTCGGCGGGGCGTAGAACGCGCAGAACTTGCACGCCGTGACGCACACGTTCGTGTAGTTGATGTTGCGCTCGATGATGTACGTCGCGATGTGCTCGGTCCCGGCGTACCGGCGGCGTCGTACGGCGTCGGCGGCGGCGCCCAGCGCGTGCAGCGGGGCGTCCCGGTACAGCACGAGTGCCTCGTCCGGGGTGATCCGCCCACCGGCGGCTGCGCGGTCGAGGATGGGCTGAAGGTCGGCCTTCTCGGTCACCGGGCGTCCCTTTCGTAAGGGTTGTGGACGGACCAGCCCAGCGTACGCCAGGGGTTCGGCGGGCTGGACGTCAGGCCGTGCGGGCGGGGCCGGGG
>NZ_JAIGQA010000214.1:0-12908 GCF_019733245.1 Streptomyces sp. WAC04114 | reverse complement strand
GGGGGTGCGCGCACGCCCCCTGGCCCGACCGTGCGCGCACCCCCGCGCCCCAGCCCACGCCGGCCGCACCCGTCACCGAGACACCGGGGCAGACGGACATCGCCCGCGCCGTCGACGAGGTCAAGCGGCTCCTCGGCGAGGGCCGTGTCACCCAGGCCGTCGACATCCTCGGGGCGATCCTGCCCGCCGCCGCCGAACAGCACGGCGCGCACTCCCCGGTCGTGCGCACCCTGCGCAAGCAGTACGCGGCGACGCTCCTGGACGACGGCCAGTACCGGCGCGCCCTGCCCGAGCTGCGCCGCCTCGCCGACGAACGCGCCGCCGAGGCGGGCCAGGCCGACCCGCAGGCCCTGCGCCACCGCTACGAGGCCGCCCAGTGCCTGGAGCAGCTGGGCGAGCCGGCCGCTGCACTCGCCGAGTACCGGGCGGTGCTGCCGTACTACGAGAACCAGTACGTCGCCGCCGGCGGGCCCGAGCTCGCGCACGACGTCCGCCGCCGGATCGGGCACCTCCAGCTCGCCCTCGGGGACCGCGGAGCCGCCCACGACACCCTGGCCAGGCTGCTGCACGACGTGGAGCGCACCCACGGCCCAGGGCACCCGCTCGGTGCGGAGATCCGCAGGACGCTGCACTGGCTGGGGCAGGTCCGCGGCTGAGGAGCGCCCGGGGTGAGGCGCGGCGGTGCCGGAAGTCCCGGTGAATCGTTGGTCGAATGGGTTGGCCAGAGCTTGCCCACTGCCTACCATCGATCATCGCAAGACCTTGTGCACCGTCGCACAATCTCCTCGGGAGGTCTCCTTGCACCGCCGCCGTCGCACCGCGCTCGTCCTCACCGCCGCGATCGCCGCCGCGGCGCCCCTGCTCACCGCCTGCGGGAACGACGCGCATCCCGGCGCGGCAGCCGTGGTGGGCGGCCAGCGGATCACCGTCTCGCAGCTGGACGAGAGGGTGGGCGAGGTTCGCGAGGCCCAGCGGGCGGCCGTGCAGGACGAGGCGCAGTATCAGCAGGCCATCGCCAGGACCGGCACCCTCACCCGCGACACCCTGCACACCATGGTCCTGGACCGGGTGCTGCACCGCGCCGCCGAGAACGCCGGGGTCAGCGTCTCCCGCAAGGAGATCCAGGCGATGCGCTCCGGCCTGGAGCAGCAGGCCGGAGGGGCGAAGGCGCTGGAGACGACCTGGCTCCAGCAGTACGGCATCCCGCCGCAGCGCCTCGACGAGAACCTCCGCCTTCAGCTGGAGGCCCAGAAGCTCGCCGAGAAGCTCGGCACGAACACCGACCGTCCCGAGTTCTGGAAGGCGCTCTCCGACGCCTCCAAGGACCTGAACATCGACCTCAACCCGCGCTACGGCACCTGGGACGTCCAGAAGAGCAGCCGCGCCGACGCCAAGACGCCGTGGGTGCGGGACGTCACGGCGGCACAGACGCAGCAGGGCATGTAGAGCCCGTCGGCTTGGCGCCCCTCCGGGCCCTGTGGACAACTTCGCGCCCTGTCGGCAGGCCCTGTGGACAACTTCGGGCCCTGTCGGCGGCGTGGGATAGCTTCGAACCGTGAACGCCAACAGCCCCGAAGCCACCCCGGGCCCCGAGCGGACCGCCCCCGACGCGGCCGCCGCCCCCGGCCGCATCGTCCTGCTCACCACCAGCCACCGCGTCGCCCCCGGCCTGCTCTCCTGGCCCGCCTGGCAGGCACTGCACGCGGCGGACCGGGTGCTGTGCGCGGACGGCACGCATCCGCAGCTGCCGTATCTGCGCGAGGCGGGGATCCCCGTCACCGAGGCGTCCCCGACCGCTCAGGAGCTGGTCGACGCCTGCGCCGGCGGACACACGCTGGTCGTGGTCGCGACCGGCGAGGGTGAACCGGTCCTCACGGACGGCCTGGCCCGCCTCGCCGGCTCCGGCCGTGTCGCCATGCCCGAGCTCGAGCTGCTGCCCGCCTCCTACGACCTGCCGGGCGCCCGGCTCCTCGACCTCGTCCAGGTCATGGACCGCATCCGAGCCGAATGCCCCTGGTCCTCCCGGCAGACCCACGAGGGCCTGGCCAAGTACGGCATCGAGGAGGCGTACGAACTCGTCGAGGCGATCGAGGAGGGTGACCGCGACGAACTGCGCGAGGAGCTCGGCGACGTCCTCCTCCAGGTCGTCTTCCACGCCCGCATCGCCGAGGAGGGCCGCCCGGAGGACGGAGAGGAGCCCTTCTCCATCGACGACGTGGCCGGCGGCATCGTCGCCAAGCTGATCCACCGCCACCCGCATGTCTTCGGCGACGCGACGGCCACCACCCCCGAGGAGGTCAAGGAGCACTGGCTGCGCACCAAGGCGGTCGAGAAGCAGCGCACCTCGATCACCGAGGGCATCCCCCTCGGCCAGCCCGGCCTGGCCCTCGCCGCCAAGCTCGCCTCCCGCGTCCGCACGGCGAACCTGGACATACCCCTCCCTCCCGTCCAGGGCATCGGCTACGACCTCCTGGCCCTGGCCGTCCGCGCCGAGTCGGAGGGCGTCGACCCGGAGGCGGCCCTGAGAGCGGCGGCCCGCGCGTACCGGGACGCGATCAGAGACGCCGAGGGCTGAGCGGGCCCGGGGACTGAAGACGTGGGCTCCCGGAGGCCGGCAGGGAAGCCCGGCCCACGGAAGCCCGGCCCACCCGCGACCGGGGCAGGAGCGCTCCCGGAAGCCGGATACCGTCGAGGCGTGACCGACCAGCCCCAGCCCAGCACACCCGCGACCGCTCCCGACCTCTTCACCTGGGAGTTCGCGAGCGACCCCTACCCCGCCTACGCCTGGCTCCGCGAGCACAGCCCCGTCCACAAGACGCGGCTCCCCAGCGGCGTGGAGGCCTGGCTGGTCACGCGGTACGCCGACGCCAAGCAGACGCTCGCCGACCACCGGCTCTCCAAGAACCCCGCGCATCACGACGAGCCGGCCCACGCCAAGGGCAAGACCGGGATCCCCGGGGAGCGCAAGGCCGAGCTGATGACGCATCTGCTCAACATCGACCCGCCGGACCACACCCGGCTGCGGCGGCTCGTGTCGAAGGCGTTCACGCCCCGCCGGGTCGCCGAGTTCGCGCCGCGGGTGCAGGAGCTCACCGACACCCTCATCGACGGATTCGCGGGGAAGGGGTCCGCCGACCTGATCCACGAGTTCGCGTTCCCGCTCCCCATTTACGCGATCTGCGACCTGCTCGGCGTCCCGCGCGAGGACCAGGACGACTTCCGCGACTGGGCGGGCATGATGATCCGTCACCAGGGCGGTCCCAGGGGCGGCGTCGCCCGGTCCGTGAAGAAGATGCGGGGCTACCTGGCCGACCTCATCCACCGCAAGCGGGAGGCGCTGCCCGCCGAAGCCGCCCCCGGCGAGGACCTCATCTCCGGTCTCATCCGCGCCTCCGACCACGGTGAGCACCTCACCGAGAACGAGGCGGCGGCCATGGCCTTCATCCTGTTGTTCGCCGGTTTCGAGACGACCGTGAACCTGATCGGCAACGGCACCTACGCCCTGCTCACCCACCCCGGGCAGCGCGCTCGGCTCCAGGCGTCGCTCGCCGCCGGGGAGAGTGGCCTGCTGGAGACCGGCGTCGAGGAACTCCTCCGCTACGACGGCCCGGTCGAGCTCGCCACCTGGCGTTTCGCCACGGAGTCCCTCAGCCTCGGCGGACAGCGCATCGAGGCCGGCGACCCCGTCCTCGTCGTGCTCGCCGCCGCGGACCGGGACCCGGAGCGGTTCGCCGATCCGGACGTGCTGGACCTCTCCCGCCGCGACAACCAGCACCTCGGGTACGGCCACGGCATCCACTACTGCCTCGGCGCCCCGCTCGCCCGCCTGGAGGGCCAGACCGCGCTCGCCACCCTGCTCACCCGCCTCCCGGACCTCCGGCTCGCCGCGGATCCGGCCGAACTGCGGTGGCGCGGCGGCCTCATCATGCGCGGACTGCGCACGCTGCCGGTGGAATTCGCACCGGCAGCACCGGCAGCACCGGCAGCGCCGACTGAAGGTGACGAAACATCAGACCTGTGATCTTCACGTGATCTGCGCGGCATGAACTTGTGACAAGTGATCGACTGCCGATACGTTCACCCATCAACGCGGCGGGGAATCACGCCGCGTCGGTCACTGCTGTCTTGCGAAAGGTCTCCGTATGCTCTCCGGGAACGGTCGGCACCGTCGCCCCCGCCAGGCTCCGGCTCTCCTCGTCGCGGCCGGAGTGACCGGCTCCGCCATCGCGATCCCGCTCCTCGGGGCCTCCGGCGCCAGTGCGGCCGACGGCACGACCTGGGACCGGGTCGCGGACTGCGAGACCGGCGGCGCGTGGAGCCAGAACAGCGGCAACGGCTACTACGGCGGCCTGCAGTTGTCCCAGGAGGACTGGGAGAACCACGGCGGCCTCGACTACGCCGCGAGCGCCGACCTGGCCAGCCGCTCCCAGCAGATAGCCGTGGCCGAAAGAATCCTCGCCGACCAGGGGGTCGGCGCGTGGCGCACCTGCGGGCTGCTCTCCGGGCTCGAGCAGGGCAAGGGCGCGGACTCCGGCGCGTCCGGTTCGTCCGACTCGTCCGACCCGACGGACTCGTCCGGCCTGCTTGACTCGCTCGGGTCGTCGCCTTCCGCGAGCCCTTCCTCGTCGCCATCGTCGTCGCCCGACACGGAGGATGAAAGGGACAAGTCGGACAAGTCGCGAGAATCCGCCGACTCCACGTCGCGGGGCAAGGAGTCCGGCAGCTCTCCCTCGGCCACCCCCGAGAGCGGCGAGGCCGGCGACGCGCGCCAGGGTGACGACTCCTCGGCCCTGACCGACGCCGGCTCCGGCCGCCACCGCGGCCCCAGTGCCGACGAATCCCTCCCGTCCGACAGCGGCCGTGCGGACGAGTCCACGGGCCGTCACGCCTCGCGCGGGGCCGAGGGCTCCGGCGACGCCGTTCAGGGCAACTACATCGTGGGAGTCGGCGACAGTCTCTGGTCCATCGCCGACTCCCTTGACGTCAGCGGCGGATGGCACGCGCTCTACGAGGGCAACGAGAAGGCCGTCGGTTCCGACCCGGACTTCATCCTCCCCGGTGAGAAGCTCACGGTCGAGGGCGAAGCGGACGAGAAGTAGCGGTTCGGGCAGTGCGGAAACCGGGGCGGAAGTCGCCCCGAAACCGCGCGAGTTAGCGCCCCGATTCGCGAATGATGTCCCGTTTGGGGCCCGTGAGAGATAGATCTCAGAAGCCCTGATCGTCTTTGAAATTCCGTGGATCGCGTGTCTACGGTCGTGACCGCTCGCCATCGCGAGCCCCGGCTGCCGCAACGCCGAATCCTGCCAGCGGCCGCACGGGAACAGTCGTCGCGTCAAGCGCCGTAGGCAGGAGCGGGGGACCCAAGGTAGGTGCCCGACCGGCCAGTTGCGCCGGAAGGGCTTGGGGTGAAGCCGCGTCCCGGGAGGGGCGCGGCCGGGCAACTCAACCGGCCCGAACCCGACAGCTCACCTCGCAGGCGTCGGTGAGGGGATCCACCATGCTGTTTTCCGGCAAGGGCAAGCACCGCCGTCCGTCCAAGGCCACCCGTGCCATCGCCGTCGCCGGTGTCGCCGGTGCCGCCGTCGCCGCCCCGCTGATGGCGGCCGGCAACGCATCCGCCGCCACCGCCTCCGAGTGGGACGCCGTCGCCCAGTGCGAGGCCGGCGGCAACTGGTCCATCAACACCGGCAACGGCTACTACGGCGGTCTGCAGTTCTCCGCCTCCACCTGGGCCGGCTACGGCGGCACCAAGTACGCCGCCACCGCCGACCAGGCAACCAAGGCGCAGCAGATCGAGATCGGCGAGAAGGTCCTCGCGGGTCAGGGCAAGGGCGCCTGGCCGGTCTGCGGCAAGGGCCTGTCGAGCGCCGCGTACACCGGTGGCGGTTCCTCGGACGACTCGGGCAGCTCCTCGCAGAGCCAGCAGCAGAGCACCGAGTCCCGTGAGACCCAGCAGCCGGCCTCCCGCTCCGACGAGCGCCCGGCGGCCAAGAAGACCGTCACTACCCCGACCGGCAAGAAGGTCGAGAAGGGCGACGGCGAGTACAAGGTCGTCAAGGGTGACACCCTCAGCACGATCGCCGCGGACGAGAAGGTCAAGGGCGGCTGGGAGAAGCTCTACGAGCTGAACAAGGACATCATCGACGATGCCAACCTGATCTACCCGGGCCAGCAGCTGCACCTGAAGTAAGCAGCGCCCACGGGGCCCGGCAGGGCCCCGGCCCGCCCGGACCCGCCCAGGGTCCACAGGCTCCCCGCCCCGGTGCGTCATCCCCCGTACGCACCGGGGCGGGGTTTTTTCGGCAACCGGCTTTGTTCCGTTCGGAAACAATTTACGCTCGGTTCTGTCCATGGGGTGGGCGACCCGGTGGCCGATCGCCCCGGGCCGGTTAGGCTCATGTCGCGAGCCACCGGGCCCGCACCTCGCCGGGTCCACGCGACCCGCGTACCGCGTCACATCAAGAAGGAGATGCTCGTGCCGTCCATCGACGTCGTCGTAGCCCGGGAAATCCTGGACTCCCGAGGCAACCCCACGGTCGAGGTCGAGGTCGGCCTCGACGACGGCAGCACCGGTCGTGCCGCCGTCCCGTCCGGCGCCTCCACGGGCGCCTTCGAGGCCATCGAGCTCCGCGACGGCGACTCGAACCGCTACCTCGGCAAGGGTGTGGAGAAGGCCGTCCTCGCGGTCATCGAGCAGATCGGCCCGGAGCTGGTCGGCTATGACGCCACCGAGCAGCGCCTGATCGACCAGGCGATGTTCGACCTGGACGCCACCGACAACAAGGGCTCCCTCGGCGCCAACGCCATCCTCGGCGTCTCGCTCGCCGTCGCCCACGCCGCCTCCGAGGCCAGCGACCTGCCGCTGTTCCGCTACCTGGGCGGCCCCAACGCGCACCTGCTGCCGGTGCCGATGATGAACATCCTGAACGGCGGCTCGCACGCCGACTCCAACGTGGACATCCAGGAGTTCATGATCGCCCCGATCGGCGCGGAGTCCTTCTCCGAGGCCCTGCGCTGGGGCGCCGAGGTCTACCACACGCTGAAGAAGGTCCTGAAGAGCAAGGGCCTGGCCACCGGCCTCGGCGACGAGGGCGGCTTCGCCCCGAACCTCGGCTCCAACCGCGAGGCCCTCGACCTCATCCTCGAGGCGATCAACGAGGCCGGCTACACCCCCGGCGAGCAGATCGCCCTGGCGCTCGACGTCGCCGCCTCCGAGTTCTACAAGGACGGCGTCTACACCTTCGAGGGCAAGGACCGCTCGGCGGCCGAGATGACCGAGTACTACGCGGAGCTCGTCGACGCGTACCCGCTCGTCTCCATCGAGGACCCGCTGTTCGAGGACGACTGGGAGGGCTGGAAGACCATCACCGCCAAGCTCGGTGACAAGGTCCAGCTCGTCGGCGACGACCTGTTCGTCACCAACCCCGAGCGCCTCGCCCGTGGCATCGAGGAGGGCGCGGCCAACGCGCTCCTGGTCAAGGTCAACCAGATCGGCTCGCTCACCGAGACCCTGGACGCCGTCGAGCTGGCCCAGCGCAACGGCTTCAAGTGCATGATGTCGCACCGCTCCGGCGAGACCGAGGACGTCACCATCGCCGACCTGGCCGTCGCCACCAACTGCGGCCAGATCAAGACCGGCGCCCCGGCCCGCTCCGAGCGCGTCGCCAAGTACAACCAGCTGCTGCGCATCGAGGAGATCCTCGACGACGCCGCGGTCTACGCCGGCCGCAGCGCCTTCCCGCGCTTCAAGGGCTGACCCCGGCCACAAGAGGCAGCGTCGTACGTACGTCCCCGTACTCGGTCCCGTACCGTGTCCGGGGACGTACGCGCGTATGACGGTGGAGCGGGAGGCGGACAGATGGCCGTGAAGGACCGGGACCGGTTCTCCACCGCGACCAGGATCCGGCTGCTCGGTGAGCAGACCGCGGCCAGGGTCTACCGTTCCCAGACCAAGCGCCAGGCCCGCCGCTCGCGGCTGACCGGCCGGGCCGCGCTGCTCGCCCTGGTGCTGTGCTCGCTGATCGTGGCCCTGGCCTACCCGATGCGGGAGTACGTCTCGCAGCGCGCCGAGATCGAGGACCTCCAGCGCGAACAGCAGCAGGCCCGCGAGCGCGTCGAACGGCTGCGCGACCTGAAAGCGCGCTGGCAGGACGACGCGTACGCCGAGCAGCAGATCCGGCAGCGGTTGCACTACGTCATGCCGGGGGAGACGGGCTTCATCGTCGTCGACCCGCACGCGGCGAAGCAGTCGCGCACCGACCTCGGGGCGGCCGACCGCCCCTGGTACTCGAACGTCTGGGACGGGGTCGACAAGGCCGACGCCGCCGGCCGGTGACCCGCGTCCCGCTCAGTGACCTGAACCCAGAGAAAGACAGCCTGAAGACAGTCATGGAAACGCCCCCGCCGACCACTCCGCGCACCGAGCCCACCGACGCCGACGTCGAGGCCTTCAAGCAGCAGCTCGGTCGGCCTCCGCGCGGTCTGCGCGCGATCGCGCACCGCTGCCCGTGCGGACAGCCCGACGTCGTCGAGACGGCCCCGCGGCTGCCGGACGGCACGCCGTTCCCCACGCTGTACTACCTGACGTGCCCGAAGGCGAACTCGGCCATCGGCACGCTGGAGGCCGACGGCGTGATGAAGGAGATGACCGAGCGGCTGGCCTCGGACCCGGAGCTCGCGGCGGCCTACCGGGCCGCGCACGAGGACTACATCCGGCGGCGCGACGAGATCGAGGAGCTGAAGAACTTCCCGAGCGCGGGCGGTATGCCGGACCGGGTGAAGTGCCTCCACGTCCTGGTGGCCCACTCGCTGGCCGCGGGGCCGGGCGTCAACCCGCTGGGTGACGAGGCTCTGGCGATGCTGCCCGAGTGGTGGCGCAAGGGCGCCTGTGTGACGACCGCCGAGGAGGACGCCCAGTGACCCGTGTCGCCGCCGTGGACTGCGGTACGAACTCCATCCGGCTCCTGGTCGCCGACGCCGACCCGGCCACGGGCGAGCTGACCGACCTGGACCGCCGGATGACGATCGTCCGGCTCGGTCAGGGCGTCGACCGCACCGGCCGGCTCGCCCCCGAGGCGCTGCGGCGGACCTTCGCGGCCTGCCGTGAGTACGCCGCGATCATCAAGGAGCACGGGGCGGAACGGCTGCGGTTCGTGGCCACCTCCGCCTCCCGGGACGCCGAGAACCGGGACGAGTTCGTGCGCGGAGTGCTGGACATCCTGGGCGTCGAGCCCGAGGTGATCTCCGGGGACCAGGAGGCCGAGTTCTCCTTCACCGGCGCCACCAAGGAGCTGACGGGCCGGGACCACCTGTCCAGGCCGTTCCTGGTGGTGGACATCGGCGGCGGCTCGACCGAGTTCGTCGTGGGCGACGACCGGGTCCGGGCGGCCCGCTCGGTGGACGTCGGCTGCGTGCGCATGACCGAGCGGCATCTGGTCCGGGACGGGGTGGTGAGCGACCCGCCGACGCAGGACCAGATCGCCGCCATGCGCGCCGACATCGAGGCCGCTCTCGACCTGGCCGAGGAGACGGTCCCGCTGCGCGAGGCGCGCACGCTGGTGGGCCTGGCCGGGTCCGTGACGACCGTGTCGGCGATCGCGCAGGAGCTGCCTGAGTACGACTCCGAGGCCATCCACCACTCCCGGGTCTCCCTCGAGAAGGTCCGCGAGATCACCGAGTGGCTGCTGCGTTCCACGCACGCCGAGCGCGCGGCTGTGCCCTCCATGCACCCGGGCCGGGTCGACGTGATCGGGGCGGGTGCCCTCGTGCTCCTGTCGATCATGGAGCGGATCGGCGCGCGGGAGGTCGTCGTGAGCGAGCACGACATCCTCGACGGCATCGCGTGGTCGGTCGCGTAGCCCGCTTCTGAGCAGGCAAGGATCACGAATGAGCGCGTTCCGGGGGTCCTGCGGGGCCCCCGGACGACAGCCCGTCGGGAAAGTTCGTGAAGTTCTTCACAAGGATTTCGGCCCTCCCGGGCGATGAGAGAGGCCTCGTTGACCCGTCCGGGGGCTGAACGGCCCTTTGAACATGTTCAGAAGCATGGTATGGAGGGGGTCGGGAAGCTGCTCGCGATGGCGCTCGGGAGCGCCTCACGGAGGCTCCTGCGGCGCAGAGAGGCAGCTCACGCGGCATTGACAACGCTCCGGGGTGCATAAAGGAGCCCGGTTGTCACCATGACGTGGATCACGCGGGCCGCGGAGGATAGCACACACCCTGCAAGAGCTTGTGAAGGGGCGCACGAGCCACCCCCCTGAGACGGGTGGATACTCGATGCCATGAGCACCACGGAGCGTCCCAGGATCCTCGTAGTAGGCGGTGGGTACGTAGGCCTGTACGCAGCTCGGCGCATCCAGAAGAAGATGCGCTACGGCGAGGCGACCGTCACGGTCGTCGACCCCCGGTCGTACATGACCTACCAGCCCTTCCTCCCCGAAGCCGCCGCCGGCAACATCTCTCCGCGCCACGTCGTCGTCCCGCTGCGACGCGTGCTGCCCAAGGCGGAGGTTCTCACCGGCCGGGTCACCACCATCGACCAGGACCGCAAGGTCGCCACGGTCTCCCCGCTGGTCGGCGAGGCCTACGAGCTGCCCTTCGACTACCTGGTGATCGCGCTCGGCGCGGTCTCCCGCACCTTCCCGATCCCCGGGCTCGCGGAGCAGGGCATCGGCATGAAGGGCGTCGAGGAGGCCATCGGCCTGCGCAACCACGTCCTCGAGCAGCTCGACAAGGCCGACTCCACCACCGACGAGGAGATCCGCCGCAAGGCGCTCACCTTCGTCTTCGTGGGCGGCGGTTTCGCCGGTGCGGAGACCATCGGCGAGGTCGAGGACATGGCCCGGGACGCGGCGCAGTACTACAAGAACGTGTCCCGTGAGGACATGCGCTTCATCCTGGTCGACGCCGCCGACAAGATCCTCCCCGAGGTCGGCCCCAAGCTCGGCAAGTACGGCAAGGAGCACCTCGAGGGCCGCGGCGTCGAGGTCTACCTGTCCACCTCCATGGACTCCTGCGTCGACGGCCACGTGGTGCTGAAGAACGGCCTCGAGGTCGACTCCAACACCATCGTCTGGACCGCCGGCGTCAAGCCCAACCCGGCCCTGGCCCGCTACGGCCTGCCGCTGGGCCCCCGCGGTCACGTCGACTGCGAGCCGACCCTCCAGGTCAAGGGCACCGACTACATCTGGGCCGCCGGCGACAACGCCCAGGTCCCGGACCTCGTCGGCCGCAAGGCGGGCAACGAGAACGCCTGGTGCCCGCCGAACGCCCAGCACGCGCTGCGTCAGGCCAAGGTCCTCGGCGACAACGTGGTGTCCGGCATGCGGGGCTTCCCGCAGAAGGACTACGCCCACGCCAACAAGGGCGCGGTGGCCGGTCTCGGCCTCCACAAGGGCGTCGCGATGATCGTCATGGGCAAGATGAAGATCAAGCTCAAGGGACGTCTCGCCTGGTACATGCACCGTGGCTACCACGGTCTGGCGATGCCGACCTGGAACCGCAAGATCCGCGTCTTCGCCGACTGGACCCTGGCGATGTTCCTCAAGCGCGAGGTCGTCTCGCTCGGCGCGATGGAGACGCCGCGCGAGGAGTTCTACGAGGCCGCCAAGCCGGCCCCGGTCGCCGCCGCGCCGAAGGAGAAGACCGAGGAGAAGGCCAAGGCCTCCTGACCTCCGGTCGGTCATCTGCCTGACGAAGGGCCTCCCGCCATCCGTGGTGCGGGGGGCCTTTCGGCGTGCCTGGGCCTTCGGCGGGTCGCGCTCGGCGTGCCGACGCCCTTCGGCGTGCCCGGGCCCGTGGCGGGTCGGGCTCTTCGATCCGCCACGGGCCCATGGCGGATCGGGCTCTTCGGTCTGCCCGGGCTCTTGGGCGCCCCGTCCCCTTCGGGGTGACTGAACCCTTCGGTTGGTCGGGCTTTTCGGCGTTCCCGTGCCCTTCGGCGCGGGGACGGTCCGTTCGGCGGCTCGGGCTCTTGGGCAGGCCCGTGTTGTTCGGCGTGCCCGGCTCCTTCGGCGGGCCGGGCTCTTCGGCGTATCGGCGCCCGTCGGGGGGGCATGCCCGGGGCCCCTGGGGTGCCTGGGCCCACGGCGGATCGGGCTCTTCGGGCTGCCCCGGGTTCTTGGCATGCCCGTGCCCTTCGAGGTGCCTGGGCCCTTCGGCGGCCCGTGTCCTTCGGGGTGCCTGGGCCCTTCGGCGGCCCGTGCCCTTCGAGGTGCCTGGGCCCTTCGGCGGCCCGTGCCCTCCGGTATGCCCGGCCCCTTCGGCGGGTCGGAGTCTCCGGCGTGCCCGGCCCCTTCGGCGGGTCGGGCTCCTGAGCGTGCCCGTGCCCAGCTGTGCGTTCAGGTCCGTCCGTGCGTTCATGCCCCGGCGCATCCGGGTCCGTCGGCCCGTCAGGGAGCCCCGGTCGGGCCGCCGAAGCGGCGGTTTTGCCCAGCCATGACGCGTGCCGGGGACTGCGCTGGAGCCCCGCAGGTGTTTACGTGGTGTCGGACATTCCGGGATTCCCCGTCACGGAGGTGTACACCATGGCAGACGCCGCGTCGCGGCTGCAGGGCCTCTTCACACAGTTGCTGGGAGCACCGCTCCCGGTGCGCATCCGTGCCTGGGACGGTTCGCAGTCCGGCCCGCCGGGCGCGCCGACCCTGGTCGTACGCAACCGCCGCGCGCTGCGCCGCCTGCTGTGGAAGCCGGGCGAACTGGGCCTGGCCCGCGCCTGGGTGGCGGGCGACCTCGACATCGAGGGCGACCTCTATACGACCCTCGACCTGCTGGCCGGTCTCGTCTGGGAGCGCGGCGAGGACGCCCGCACCCTCGCCCAGGCCCTGCGCGACCCCGAGGTGCGCGCCGCCGTCCGCGGACTGGTCAAGCTCGCCGGATCCCCGCTGCCGCCCACCCCGCCCCGTGAGGAGGCC
>NZ_JAIGQA010000213.1:0-12921 GCF_019733245.1 Streptomyces sp. WAC04114 | reverse complement strand
GGGTACGGCTATCCGGCAGGCCCGGGGGGTGCTCCGGGGACGCCGCACGGTGCTCCGGGTGCTCCGGGGACGCCACACGGTGCTCCGGGTGCTCCGGGGACGCCGCACGGTGCTCCGGGCGCTCCGGGGATGCCGTCCGGTGGTGTGCCGCAGGGCAGTACGCCTCCGCCTGTGCCCGGCGGGCAGCCGTACGGGTATCCGCAGGCTCCGCAGGGGAGTACGCCTCCGCCGGCCGCCGGGCCGGGGGCCGCTCCGAACGCCGGGGACATCGCAGACGCCGCGACCAGCAAGGCCGCTCCGCCGCCTGGGCGTCGGGGTACGGGGCCGACCACTCCGCCTCCCCCGGGTGCCCCCGGGACGCCCGGTGCTCAGCCGGGCAGCACGCCTGCGCCATCGGGGCCCGGGGTGCCAGGCACTCCCGCGGGCGGCTACGTGCCCACGCAGATGGTGTCGGCGCTCGGGCCTGACGGTCCGGGTGGACCCGGATCCGGATCCACGTCCGGGCACTCTTCGGGAACGGGCACGCCGCTGCCGCCGCCGGGGGCCCCTGGTGCGCCGGGTGCGCCGAACCCGCCCGGTCCTCCGGGTGCGCCGCAGCCTCCTGGTGCTCCGGGTGCTCCGGGCGGCACGCCGCCCGGCGGCGTCCATCACGCTGCCACGATGCTTGCCGATCCGGACCGGATGGGCCCGGGTGCGCCGCAGCCTCCGGCTCCCCCCGGGGCGCCCGGTGCTCCGGGTGCGCCCCAGCCCCCGGGGATGCCGAACCCGCCGGGTGCTCCCAACCCGCCGGGCCCGCCCGGCGCGCCGCAGCCTCCGGGTGCCCCTGGTGCTCCCGGCGGCCCGGGTCCCGTGCACCATGCCGAGACCATGCTGGCCACGCCCCCGGCGGGCGGCCCCGGCGTGCCTCCGCCTCCGCAGGCCCCCGGCGCACCACCCGGCGCCCCCGGTGCCGCACCGGGGGCCCCTGGCACGCCCGGTGCGCAGCCGATGCCGCCGGGGATGCCGGGCGCGGTGCCACCCGGTATGCCGCCCGGGGCGATGCCCCCGGGCGCGATGCCGCCGCCAGGCCAGCCCGTCCCCGGGCAGCCGCCGGCGTACGGCTATCCGCAGCAGCCCACCGGGCAGCCGACGGTCGGGCCCGGCTATCAGGCCGTGCTGCGCTACCGCGCGCAGGACGGCTCCGAGCAGCAGCTGATCCGGCGTTCCGCGCCGGGTACGCCGCACCCGGAGTGGCAGATCTTCCACGAGCTGCGGGCCATGAACGTGCCCCCGGACCAGGTGCTGGAGCTGCACACCGAGCTGGAGTCGTGCGAGCTGCCGGGTGCGTACTGCGCGCGGATGATCCGGGAGCAGTGGCCGCAGGCGCGCATCACCAGCATCGCGCCGTACGGCACGGACCACGCGAGCCGACAGCAGGGCATGCAGCAGTTGCTGGCCCACCAGGGCGAGTTGCACCAGGTGGCGGACGGCCCGGCGCGCCCGGCGCCGGTGCGTGCTCCGCTGCCGCCGGTGCAGATGGCGCCGCCGATCCCGCCGGAGGCCATCGGGCAGGAGCTGGGGGCCGCGTTCGGGCCGGGGGTGTTCCGGTTCGAGCAGGCCGCCGTGTCGCGTCAGGGTGTGCCGCCGGTGGTGGCGCACACGCTGGTGGCGGCCGGACTGCCGATGGACATGGGCCCGTTCTTCTGGGCGCAGGCGCAGCCCGGCCGGCCGGTTCCGACGCTGGCGGAGCTGGCGGCCGAGCGCGGGGTGCAGTCGGCTTCGGACGCCGGTTCCTACCTGGTGATGGGCAGCGACTTCGGCAAGGCGATCTGCGTGCAGTACGGCACGGCGAACATCGTCGCCGTGCCGGTGGAGGCGGGGCCGGGCGGGGCGCCCGTGCCGCCGCAGTTCGTGAACACCGGGCTGCCGGAGTTCGCGCGTTGTCTGGCGTTGCTCGGGCGGATGTGGCGGCTGCGGTTCGGGCTGAACCAGGAGCAGGCGGGCCGCTGGACCGTCGACTTCCAGGCCCAGCTGGCCGCGCTCGACCCGGCGGCACTGGGGTCGCCGGAGAGCTGGTGGTCGGTGCTGCTGGAGCAGATGTGGGACGGGTTGCTGTGACGCCTCGCCGCTGACGTGCCGCAAGGAGCCGGGTCCGGTCGCTCGTACGACCGGGCCCGGCTCTTTTAATGCCCGTGCTTCGTGCCCGCGTTTCGTGCCCGTGCTTCGTGCCCGTGCCGAAATTCTTCGCGCCGGGCTGTCACACCTTCCTCCGCTGCTTCGTCAGTGCAGTGACAGCGACGCACGACGCACCGCCGACACAGGAGGCAGAGATCATGCAGGCACGGATGACGAACCCGGCGTACGTCCTTTCCGGCGCGATGAAGGGCATCGGCACCCTCTTCCAGGCGATCGGAGAGGGCGGCCTGGCACCGGACGTGGCGGAGATCGTCGGGCTGCGCGCCAGCCAGATCAACGGCTGCGGGGCCTGCGTGCACGGGCACGTGGCCAACCTCCGCAAGGCCGGGGCGAGCGAGGAGCGCATCGCGGCCGTCGCCGCCTGGCGGCACGCGCCCTTCTTCTCGGACGCCGAGCGCGCCGCGCTGCAGCTGACGGAGGCGATGACGCGGCTCTCCGACCTCTCGGGGGAGTCGGTGCCGGATGGGCTGTGGGACGAGGTGGCCGACCACTTCGACGAGAAGGAACTGTCCGCGCTGATCCTCACCGTCGCGGTCACCAACATGTTCAACCGCATCAACACGACCATCCAGGAGCCGGCGGGAACCACCTGGGGCTGACGGCCCGTTCGGCCCGTCCGGCCCGCACGGATCATGGCCCGTGACCCCTTTGCGGAGTGTCGCATTATGAACACTTCCGCCTGATCCACCAAGATGTGCGCGAAATCACCCATTTCTTACGCGACTTCGCACCGGTGCGCGTGCCTGCGCATCGGTGTGGTGGAGAGGGGCCCGGATGAGCAGCGCGACGGCGTCACCGCACGGCTTCTGTGCCGTGCGGGGGCGCGGCTACCGTCCCGAGCAGGTCGACGCGTACGCCGAGTCCCTCTCCGCGGACCGGGACGCGGCCTGGGAGAGGGCGGCCCGCCTGACGGTGCTCGCCCGGCGGATGGACGAGGAACTGGAGCGGCTGCGCGAGGCTGTGGCCCGGCTCGCCCCGCAGGACTACGAGACGCTCGGGGATCGTGCACGGCGGCTCTTCGAACTCGGCGAGCAGGAGGCCGCTGCGGTACGGGAGGGTGCGCTGCGGGAAGCGCGGCAACGCGTGGACGCGGCACGGTCGTCCGCGGCCGGCGTGCGTGAGTCCGCGCGGGCGTGCGCCGATGCGGTACGCGCCGACGGCGACGAACGCGCCCGTCAGCGGCTGCTGGCCGCACACGCCGAGGCCGACGAGATCCGGGGCGTGGCGAGGGGTGAGGCGGAGGAAGAGCGGGGCGAGGCGGTGGCCGCGCTGCGGGAGATGCGCCGGCGCACCGCCGGGATGCTGGCCGAGCAGGCCAAGGAGCACGCCGAACGGTGGGCGGAGACGGAGCACGAGGAGGCCGCCCGCGAGGCTGCGTCGGACGCGCACGACGAGGAGGCCCTGACGCGCGCGGAGGAAGTGCTGTCCGACGCCGAGCAGGCCTTCGCCGACGCGGAGGACTCCGCCCGCGACCTGGAGGAGGAGGCTCGCGCCCACGCGGAGGAGCTGGTCGTCCGGGCCCGCGAGCACGCCGGGGACGTGGCGGAGGAGACGGACCGGCTCCTCCGCGAACACGCCGGGCAACGAGACGACGCCCGGTCCCACATCGACCTCGTCCACACCAGCCTCACGGCTTGGGCGGGGCGGGTGGCGGCGGAATGAGGCGCCGAGGCGGCCGCCCGTTGGCGGCCGCCTCGGGTTGCAGGAAGTGGTGACCCCGTAAGTCCGAGCCCCGCGCTCAGAGGTTGTGGATCAGAGGTCCTGGGGTCGGGGTACGGCGAGTCGTCACCGGCTGCCGTGCCGCCCGCGCTACTGGTCCCTGCGGGCCGCGCCCGCCAGGATCCAGCCCTCCACCGCCTCGTACTGGTGGCGCTGTTCCTCCGACTTCCGGTGGCCGGAGGCCATCGTGCCCAGCCAGCCGCAGGCGAAGCCCAGGGGTATGGAGAGCAGGCCCGTGGTGGTGAACGGGAACCAGTTGAAGTCGGCCTCGGGGAAGGCCGAGACGGGTGAGCCGGAGACCAGGTTGGTGCCCGGCATCAGCAGCAGGACCGCCAGGGAGCCGCCGATGAGCGTGCTGAGCAGGCCCGTTCGCGTGTAGCGGCGCCAGAACAGGCTGTAGACCAGCGCGGGCGCGATGGCCGAGGCGCCCAGGCAGAAGGACAGCGTCACCAGCCATTGCAGGCTGCGGTGCTGGACCTGGGTGGCCAGGAGGATCGCGGGGACGCCCACGGCCAGTGCCGACAGCCGGGCCACGGTCATCTCGCGCCGCTGTGACATCTCCTGCACCCGGGCCGCGAACACGTCGTGCGCGAGGGAGTTGGCGCAGGCCAGGATCATGCCGGCGACGGAGGCGAGCACCGTGAGGAAGACCGCCGTGGTGACGGTCGTGAACAGGAGCGTCTCCGCCGACGACACGTCCGCGCCGAACGCCGCCTTCGATCCGAGCAGATACGCCGTGTTGCCCTGCGGGTCGACCTGCGCGATCAGTTCCCGCCCGACCAGCGCGGTCGCTCCGAACCCGACGACCGTGATGACGAGCACGAACAGGGCCACAGCCGACACCGCCCAGGACATCGAGCGCCGCACCTGCCGGGCACTGGAGGCCGTGTACATGCGCATGGTGACGTGCGGCAGGACGGCACCGCCGAGGACCACCGTCAGCTGTGCGGTGATCATGTCCAGGTCGGGGCTGGGGCCGCCGGAGAACTGCAGGCCCGAGGAGAGGAACGCCGAGCCCACGCCGCTGTTCTGCGCGGCCGCGTCGAACAGGGCTCCCGGGTCCCAGTCGAACCGGTTGAGGATCAGCACCGCGACGATCATGCCGGAGCCGAGCAGCATCACGATTTTCAGGATCTGGATGAGGGCGGTGCCTTTCATCCCGCCGATGGCCGCGTAGCTGATCATCAGCGCGCCCACGCCGATGATGCAGCCGGTCTGCAGTGACTCGCCGGAGAAGCCGAGGATGAACGCCATCAGCTGTCCGGTCCCCGCCAGCTGGACCAGCATCAGCGGCAGCAGCGCCGCCAGGGTCACCGCGCAGGCCGCGATGCGGACACCGCGTCCCGGCATCCGGCGGGTCAGCGCGTCGCCCATGGTGAACCGGCCCGCGTTGCGCAGCGGTTCGGCCAGCAGGAACATCAGCAGCATCAGCGACAGCGCCGTGCTCAGGGCCAGGACGATCCCGTCGTAGCCGAACAGGGCGATGACGCCGCCGGTGCCGAGGACGGTCGCGGCGGAGATGTAGTCGCCCGCGATGGCCAGGCCGTTGCGCATGGGGGACAGGGAGCTGTAGCCGGTGTAGAACTCGTCCAGGTCGTCCCGGTCCGGGCCCGTCATCACGCACAGCAGCAGCGTGATCGTTGCGACGGCGGAGAAGCCGACCAGGGACATGGCCTGGGCGTTGCCGCTGAAGTCGGTGTTCACCGCGTCCCCTCTCGCTTCGCGTCCAGCTCGGCGTGCTTGCGTATGCGGTCCGCGATCGGGTCGACGCGGCGGCGGGCCGTCTGCTCGTACAGGGCGATGGCCAGCCAGGTCACGGGGACCTGGATGAGCGCGAGCAGCAGACCGAGGGGCAGGCCGTCGGTGACGGTGCTCGTCATGAACGACGGCGCGAACGCCGACAGGATCAGGAACAGGACGAAGTAGCCGAGCGCCGTGAGTGTCGCCACGCGTCGCTGCCAGCGGTAGGCGCTGCGCAGGACCCGCAGGTCGCTGTGCTGACCGAGCGCGGCGTGGCGCTGGGGACGCCGTCCGGCCGGTTCGGGCGCCTCCTGCGGTGCCCAGGGGTAGGTGTCGTACGTGTAGGCGTCGTAGGCCGGGGACGGGGATGGATCGGGTGGTCGGTACGGGTAGGACGGGGACGGGTCGTAGGACATCCCGGTTCTCCTTGCGAGGGTGGGATCCGGTGCGGCGGGCCGCAGGGAGGTGGGGGGCGGGAGCCACGCACGCTACTTCGGAGCAGGGGTCCAGCGCGAGGGTTTCGGCAAACTGATCGGTCGGTACGCGCTTATCTTTCCGACCTCGGGTGTTACCCGCGTTAACTCAGATTCCTCGCAGGTCCGGGCGTGTCACCCGAGGTGGATCAGCGCCACGGACGCCGGTACGTCGGCGCGGTCGTCGAGCATCGCCCGGAAGACCAGCCGCCGGTCGGTCCGACGCGCGTGACCGAACTGCTCGCGCGGACTGTGAAGTTGACTCCGACCCGGCCCCCCGCCGGCACGCGTATGCGTGTCTCCTGCTCCGCCCGCACGGTGCCCCGTCACCCTCCCGGGCGCGGTCGCCCAGGCGGTGCCCGCCGCCTCCCCTCGGCATCGCCCCGGGCCCCGCTGCCGTCGCCCCGAGTCCTGCCGTCGTCGCCGTGCGCCTGTTGAAGTCCATGCCACCAGCAGACACGCAGCGCCCGTCACTCCGCGTCACCCGAAAGAGTGTGCGGGCCCGGAAACGGGTCGGGGTCACGCCCTAGGGGTGCCCTGCGGCCTGTCGGGGACGGCGTCGAGGGACCGGCGCACGTAACGGACCCCCGGCTGTCCACCCACCGTCGTGTTCTCCACCCACGTGAAGCCGTTGCGGGTCAGGACCCTCATGGAAGCGGTGTTGTCGAGGGTCGTGCGCGCGGTGAGGGACGTCAGGCCGTAGTCGGTCGCCGCCAGTCGGCACACCTGTGCGACGGCCGCCGTCGCCACGCCCCGGCCCGCGGCCTGTTCGCCGACGCGGTAGCCGAGTTCGGCGGCGCCGTCCGCCAGATCCATCAGGTTCACCCGGCCGATCAGCTCGCCGTCCTCCCCGAGGACGACATGGAAGCGGCACACGCGCGCGTGCTGCTCGTCGAGGAGTGCCCGGAGCCGTGCGGCGAACCCGGCCGGCGTGAAGAAGGCGTCCCCCCGGTCCGGCACCGTACGCGCGAAGTACGCCCGGTTCTCCCGCTCGAACGCCAGCAGCGCGTCCGCGTGATCCGCCCGCAGGGGCTCCAACGTCACCATGGGCGTGAGGATACGGACGCCCTCAGTCCTTGAGCACCGGGAATTTCCGGGGCGCGAGGAAGAGCAGCACCAGGAACGCCAGGGCCGCCGCGCCCGCCGCGCCGAGGTACACCGCGTGCACCGCGTCGGCGATCGCACGCCGGGTCGCCTCCGGCGCCGTGCCCGAATCGAGCGCCCGCGTCACCGAGTCCAGGTCGCCCGCACCGCCGAGCCTGGCGGCCAGCACCCCGTTGGCGACCGCCCCGAACACCGCGGCGCCGATCGTCTGGCCGGTCTGGCGGCAGAACAGCACGGACGCGGTCGTCGTACCGCGCTCCGCCCATCCCACCGTCGACTGCACACCGACGATGAGCGGCAGTTGGAACAGACCAAGCGCGGCGCCCAGCAGCAGCATCAGCAGGGTCGGCTGCCACGCCTGCCCGGGATAGGGCAGGAAGGGGAACGCGAACAGGATCAGCGCGGCCGTGCCGATGCCCAGCATGGCCGTGTTGCGGAAGCCGATCCTGCGGTACACGTGCTGGCTCAGTGCCGCCGACACCGGCCAGCTCAACGTCCAGACGGACAGCACGAATCCGGCGGCCACGGGTGCGAGGCCCAGTACCGACTGGGCGTAGGTGGGCAGGAAGACCGACGGCGCGACCATCAGCAGGCCCAGCGCGCCCAGGGCGAGATTGACCGCGGCGTTCGTACGGCGCCGCCACACCCAGCCCGGGATGATCGGCTCCGCCGCCCGGCGCTCCACCAGCACCACGACCGCGACCAGGGCGAGTCCCGTACCGAACAGCGCCAGTGAGGGCGCCGACAGCCACGGCCAGGCCACTCCGCCCTGCACCAGGGCCGTGAGCAGAACGCCGCCGCAGGCGAACACCGCCAGCGCGCCCGCCCAGTCCACGCGCGCGTGCGGGGTGGCTTCCCGCTCCGGCTCGTGGAGGTGACGGACGATCAGCCACAGCGCGACAGCGCCGATCGGAAGGTTGATCAGGAAGATCCAGCGCCAGTCCGCGTACGCGGCGAGCACCCCGCCGATGCCCGGGCCGGCCACCGCGGACACCGCCCACACCGTCGACAGCTTCGACTGGATCTTGGGCCGGTCCTTCAGCGGGTACAGGTCGGCGGCGAGGGTCTGCACCGTGCCCTGGAGCGCGCCGCCGCCCAGGCCCTGCACGACGCGGAAGGCGATGAGCGCCCCCATGTTCCAGGCCACCGCGCACAGCAGGGACCCGAGCAGGAAGATTACGGACCCGGCTATGAGGACCGGTTTGCGGCCGAAGGTGTCGGAGAGCTTGCCGTACACGGGCAGGGTGACGGTCACCGCCAGCAGATAGCCGGAGAACAGCCAGGAGAAGACGGAGAAACCGCCGAGGTCCCCGACGATCTGCGGAACGGCCGTCGAGACGATGGTCGCGTCGAGCGCCGCCAGTGCCATCGAGAGCATCAGCGCCGCGACGACGGCTCCGCGCCGGCCGGTCGTGGCGGGACGTGCGGCCTCTCGTGCCGCGGAACTGGTGCTGCCCACCCGGTGCCTCCCCCTCGCCCCGGCCGCGCCCGCGCCACGGGTCCCGTCGTATGCCTGCCCCTTGCACCTACCTGCCGCGGACAGCTTCCCACTTGACCCTGACGCAGCGGGAGGGTGGAGCCTGACTGGGCCGAGGGGTGGAGCGAACCCTGAGATCGCCTCCACCCTGCGGTGGACTGCCCCTAGGGGTACCTCCGTACTACGACCTGGGGAGGGTTCGTACCGGCGGAGGACGAGACGGGCGGGGGCTCGTCCTTAACCTGGCTTTACGCCGCCGGGGGGCGGTTGGCACACCGGCGGGGGTGGGGTTTTCCACAGCAAAAGACTGCGCTGAACACCAGGGCGCGGGACCCCTCCCCGCCGCGAGACTGACAACGCGACGAACGGACTCCTGGTCCGGCACCGCGCACAGCGGCTGTCGACCGGGCGACCGCCTTCACCATTTGCTGACCGACATAGGAGACATACCGTGACTTCGGCTGTGACCATTCCCAGGCACGGGGGTACTGGAGGGCGTACGGCCGTTGCCGCGCGGGCGCGGCAGGTCGTGAAGGCGTACGGATCCGGTGAGACCCGTGTCGTCGCCCTCGACCATGTCGACGTGGACATCGCACGCGGCCAGTTCACCGCGATCATGGGCCCCTCGGGGTCCGGCAAGTCCACGCTCATGCACTGCCTCGCCGGACTCGACACCGTGACGGACGGCCAGATCTACCTCGACGAGACCGAGATCACCGGTCTGAAGGACAAGAAGCTCACGCGGCTGCGCCGGGACCGGATCGGGTTCATCTTCCAGGCGTTCAACCTGCTGCCGACGCTCAACGCGATCGAGAACATCACGCTGCCCATGGACATCGCGGGCCGCAAGCCGGACAAGGAGTGGCTGACACGGGTCGTGGAGACCGTCGGGCTCGCCGACCGCCTCAAGCACCGCCCCACCCAGCTGTCCGGCGGCCAGCAGCAGCGCGTCGCCGTGGCGCGGGCCCTCGCGGCCCGGCCCGAGATCATCTTCGGGGACGAGCCGACCGGAAACCTCGACTCCCGCGCCGGCGCCGAGGTCCTCGGCTTCCTGCGCCGGTCCGTCGACGAGCTGGGCCAGACCATCGTGATGGTCACCCACGACCCGGTGGCGGCGAGCTACGCGGACCGGGTGCTGTACCTCGCCGACGGCCGCATCGTCGACGAGATGTTCAAGCCCACCGCGGAGGCCGTGCTCGACCGCATGAAGGACTTCGACGCCCGGGGGCGCACGTCATGACCGTCATGAAGACCTCGATGCGCAACTTCTTCGCGCACAAGGGGCGGATGGCGCTCTCCGCGATCGCCGTCCTGCTGTCGGTCGCCTTCGTCTGCGGCACGCTCGTCTTCACGGACACCATGTCGACCACGTTCGACAAGCTCTTCGCGGCCACCTCCTCCGACGTGACGGTGAGCGCCAAGGGCGCCTCCGACAGCGGCGAGACCACCGCCGACAACGGCAAGCCGCCGGTCATGCCGGCCTCCGTGCTGGGTGAGGTCCGCAAGGCGCAGGGCGTGAAGTCCGCCGAGGGAACGGTGTTCTCCACCTCGGTGACGGTCGTCGACGGCGACAAGGACAACCTGTCGCCCTCCAGCGGCGCCCCGACCATCGTGGGCAACTGGAACGACACCGACGCCCGCACCATGAAGATCACCTCCGGTGTGGCGCCCAAGGGCCCCGAACAGATCATGGTCGATGCCGACACCGCCGACAAGCACGACCTGAAGCTCGGCGACGAGCTCGGCGTGATCAGCGCCATCGGCACCCACACCGCGAAGATCTCCGGCATCGCCGACTTCACCGTCACCAACCCCGGCGCCGCGATCTTCTACGTCGACACCAAGACCGCCCAGCAGACCCTGGTCGGCGAGAGCGACGTCTACACCAACGTCAACGTCACCGCGGCCGCAGGCGTCAGCGACGCACAGCTGAAGAAGAACGTCACGGCCGAACTCGGCGGCGACTTCCAGGTGAAGACGGCCAAGGAGACCACCGACGCCAACCAGAAGGACGTCGCGAGCTTCATGAACGTCATGAAGTACGCGATGCTCGGCTTCGCCGGGATCGCCTTCCTCGTCGGCATCTTCCTGATCATCAACACCTTCTCCATGCTGGTCGCCCAGCGCACCCGGGAGATCGGCCTGATGCGGGCCATCGGCTCCTCCCGCAAGCAGGTCAACCGCTCCGTGCTGGCCGAGGCGCTGCTGCTCGGCTTCGTCGGCTCGGTGCTCGGTGTCGGCGCGGGCGTCGGCCTCGCCATCGGCCTGATGAAGCTCATGGGCCAGATGGGCATGGAACTGTCCACCGACGACCTGACCGTGGCCTGGACGACCCCGGTGGTCGGCCTCGTCCTCGGCGTGATCGTCACTGTCCTGGCCGCCTACCTGCCCGCCCGGCGCGCCGGCAAGATCTCCCCGATGGCCGCCCTGCGCGACGCGGGAGCCCCCGCTGACGCCAAGGCCGGCTGGATCCGCGCCGCGATCGGCACGGTCCTCACCGGCACCGGCGGCTTTGCCCTGTATCTCGCGTCGGCGGCCGACAAGGCCAAGGACGGCTCGATGTGGCTGGGCCTCGGCATCGTGCTGTCGCTGATCGGCTTCGTCGTCATCGGCCCGCTGCTCGCCGGCGCCGTGGTCCGCGTCCTGGGCGCCGTCCTGCTGCGCATGTTCGGCCCCGTCGGCCGCATGGCCGAGCGCAACGCCCTGCGCAACCCGCGCCGCACCGGCGCGACCGGCGCCGCCCTGATGATCGGCCTCGCCCTGGTGGCGTGCCTGTCCGTGGTCGGCTCCTCCATGGTGGCGTCCGCCACCGACCAGCTCGACAAGACCGTCGGCACGGACTTCATCATCCAGCACGACCGCGGCCAGCTGATCACCCCGCAGGCCGTCAAGGCAGCCAAGTCGGCGCCGGACGTCGAGCGGGTCACCGAGTACAAGCTGGGCAAGGCCGACTTCACCACCCCCGACGGCAAGACGCTCAAGGACACGTCGATCACCGCGGCCGACCCGTCGTACGCGACCGATCTGCGCACCGAGACCGTCGCCGGCAAGCTGCCCGACGCCTACAAGCCCGACTCGATGTCGGTCCACGAGAAGTTCGCCAAGGACCACGGCATCACCCTCGGGTCCAAGATCAAGGTCGCCTTCAGGGACGGCTCCGCGGCCGACCTGACGGTCCGGGCGATCACCAGCAGCGACGTCGTGATCGACGCCGGCGCGATGTACACCTCCATCTCGACGATGGCCAAGTACGTCCCGGCCGACAAGATGCCGCTGGACTCGCTGGTCTTCGCCAGTGCCAAGGAGGGGCAGCAGGACGCCGCCTACAAGTCCCTGAAGTCGGCGCTGCACGACTACCCGCAGTACATCGTGCGCGACCAGACCGACTACAAGGACGCCCTGAAGGACCAGATCGGCCAGCTGCTCAACATGATCTACGGCCTGCTGGCCCTGGCGATCATCGTCGCCATCCTGGGCGTGGTGAACACGCTGGCCCTGTCGGTGGTGGAGCGCACCCGGGAGATCGGCCTGATGCGGGCCATCGGCCTCTCGCGCCGCCAGCTGCGCCGCATGATCCGCATGGAGTCGGTCGTCATCGCCCTCTTCGGTGCCCTGCTGGGCCTCGGACTGGGCATGGGCTGGGGCGCCACCGCGCAGCAGCTGCTCGCCCTGGAGGGCCTCGGGGTCCTGGACATCCCCTGGCCGACGATCATCGGCGTCTTCATCGGCTCGGCGTTCGTGGGCCTGTTCGCCGCCCTGATCCCGGCGTTCCGGGCGGGCCGGATGAACGTCCTGAACGCGATCGCGACGGAGTAGCCGAACGTCGCGTACGAACCACCGCACACGGGGGTTGCGGAGGATGGGCCCGCCCCGGAGGTATCGCCTCCGGGGCGGCCTTGTTTCAGCCTCCGGAGGCATTCTCTGCCCCCGGAGGCCTTGTGTTCAGCCGGGTGCGGAGAGCGGCCGGGAGCGACGTCCGACCGATCATGCCGGGCGAAAACAGCGGGTGGGGGCGATGTCGTGAAGGTTGGGCGGGTGAATCCCCGCTTGGCCGACTGCGTGCCGTGCTGCCGCGTGCCTCGACGACGGCGCCCCCGGGAGCCGGCCCGAAGGGAACGGGTGTTCGCTCCGGGGGGAACGGGGCGTTATCCACAGGCCCGCCGCGCGGACGCGCATCGTCGTACGCTGGAGACCCCCCGGCCCGCGGCGCGCGTCAGGCCCGTCGTCTTGCCC
>NZ_JAIGQA010000212.1:0-12939 GCF_019733245.1 Streptomyces sp. WAC04114 | reverse complement strand
CTCCAACGGCGCCTCTCGGGCCCGGTGACACCACCCCCCAGGTCATCGGTTCGACAGGGGGGAACAGTCATGCCGGGCCCGGAGGCCAGCGGCCCTCTTGCAGGACCGCGAAGAACATAACGGGGGGCCCCGCCCAGACTGTTCCGGTCCGTTCCGGAAAGGCGACAAACTGATAGGCGCGGCAAAGGGCTATTGAACCGAACGATAGAAATTTGCCGCCAGACCGTGACACGGCTTTGCCCGTTCAGTTGTGTCCATGCATCAATCACCCTTGACGGTGCACTCGCTCACAAGCCACGGAGGAGTTATGTTGAACGCCACGGTGTGGACGTTTGTCGTGACTGCATCTCTCTGCACTATCGGTTCCGTATTCCTATCCGACCCCCATCGGCGACTGCACCACACCGACGCGACCGAACTGCGCCGCCGTCGGCTCCTCGTCGAGGTGCTGCGGAACAACATGCGTACGCAGCACTGCGCACCGCCGCCGCCCCGCCCCACGGACGAGGCCGGGGGTCCAGCCACGAGCACTGCTGCACCCCAGCGACCTGCAACAACCCCCTGACAAGGGCTTCGAGGCAGCTCCGGACAGCACCTCGTCCAGGCTGGCACACGGCAGCCGGCAGCCGGTCGCGATCATCGTCACAACGTACGTATCACCGATGGCGTCACCCGTTCTCCTCGGTACCCATCGCACGACTTGAGCGTTATGGTGCATATGACAGGGGCAGTGGCAACGCATCGACGCTCATTGCTTGAATACTCGATCGCATCACCCGGGAACTTCACCTCGACAAACGACGTGTCCGGAAATTCTCTCACGTCATGAAATGGCATGCCTCCCGCGCAATTCCTTTCCTCGTACTTATGTGGGAGGCCTGTGGGATTTTTCCCGGCGGCAGGTGCTTACACGGGTGTGAGTCGAAAGGTTTGCGCGGAGCCGTGGGTGCACGTCCACTGCTGCAGGCGGGCGCCGTCAGCCGTCGAAAGGTCTGTGACGTCGAGGCACTTCCCGCTGTGCCGGGCGGTGAACTCCCAGGCAAGGTCACCCCTGTTGACCGGACGCCACTGCCTGATCGCCGCCCCGCCGTAGGTCCAGAGCTGTATCTTGGCGCCGTCCCCGGGTCGCGCCGCTGCCGCCGGTGACGTCCCAGGCCGCGGTCGTGGCGTTGGCTCACCACGCGCACGTGGCCGTCCGTGGTCGGCAGGAACTGCCAATGCTGGTTCGTGTTGCCACTCAGGCACGTCCACTGCTGCACGGCCGTGCCGTCTCCGGTCCGCCGCCGGTGGCGTCCAGGCACTTGCCGCTGTGGGTGTTGACGACCTGGTACCAGCGGGAGGGGTCGACGGTCCCGGTCGGAGGCGGCGTGGTGCCGTCCTGCTCCCAGACGAACGTGGCGACGGCCCCGGCGGGAAGGGGGTAGGACAGCGGCTTCCCCCCGTCGGTGAGGGAGAACGTCTGGGCGGAGGATGCCGAGTTCACCACGTACGCGGCGCGTGAGCCGTCCGGGTTCTCGAACGTCACGTTCCGCACTCCGTCGGCGCCCTGGCTGGTGGAGCCGATGCGCACGGCAGCCGGTTCGACGAACTTGGACAGGTGCCCCAGGACGCAGTACTCGACCATGCGGGTGACCGTGTCGCCGTTGATCTCGACGACGCCGTTGCCCGGTTCGTGCAGTGGCCCTGGTGCGGCCCGCCGTTCTGGTCGAGCGCCAGGTTCCAGTTGATCACCGTCTCGCCACCGTTGCGCATAGAGGAATCCAGCATTAGACGCTGCTTCTTGGCCCAGCCCGATGAGCCTCCAGTGTTGCTCACGTCGGGCCTTCACGCGGGAGGCACCAGTAGGTGATCATGGAGTAGTAACCGCCCGTGACCAGCGATGATGAGGAGGCCGAGATCCTTGTTCCCCACCGGCCGGCCGCACTTCCCGGTGAAGAGGCGCACTGCCTGAGAATGCCGCAAGGTCATGCGCGCCATACGCTCGACACATGTCCGACGTCACGTCTGCCGGCGCCGCAGCCGACGACCTCCCTGCACCGGCCGAGGGCATGGTGCTCACGCACTTCCTCACTGTCAGCGATGTCTCCCGCTCACGGGCGTTCTACGCCGACGTACTGGGTGGAAGGGTGGTGCTGGAAGAGAACCCCTGCATCATCAAGGCCGCCAACAGTTGGATCATCATGAACCCAGGCGGTGGGCCCACCGATGACAAACCCGATGTCGTCCTGCGTCCACCGGACGACCCCAACACCGTCTCCAGCTTCCTGAACGTACGTGTGGCCGACATCCACGACTTCTATGCCACAGCGAAAGCCAAAGGGGCGGAGTTCCTTACCCCACCTATCGACCGACGCGCCGAGCTGCGCTGCTACATGCGCGATCCGGACGGCTATCTCATCGAGGTCGGCCAGGCCACGGGGCTGCTCAAAGGCATCCTGGCACGCAGCGACGCCGAAATCTGACGCGTCCGAACGGGAAGGTGTCTTTGAGAAGCAGGCTTTTTCCTAACGACCCTTGTGAGGTGTGTCTGATGGATACCTACGACGTCGGCTACTTCGTCGGCAGCCTGTCTTCGACTTCGGTCAATCGGGTGTTGTCCAAAGCCCTCATCCGGCTGGCGCCGGAGGACTTGCGGTTCACTGAGATCCCGATCGGTAATCTTCCGTTGTACAGCCCTGACTACGACAGCGACTACCCGGCTGAGGCCCTCGCCCTGAAGGCGGCGATCGCGCGGTCGAACGCCGTGCTGTTCGTGACGCCGGAATACAACCGCTCGATTCCGGGTGCACTGAAGAACGCGATCGACTGGGCCTCGCGGCCTTGGGGACAGAACTCCTTCGATCACATCCCCGCCGCGATGATCGGCGCCTCGATCGGACAGATCGGCACCGCGGTCGCCCAGCAGAGCCTGAGGGCGGTGATGGCGTTCTGCAACGCCAGGCAGATGACCGCGCCCGAGGCGTACATCAAGTTCACGCCGGAGGTGTTCGGCGATGACGGTGAGGTCAGGGACGAGTCGACCCGCGCGTTCCTCAGCGACTTCATGGCGGAGTTCCGCGAGCATGTCGTCCGCGTGCTGACCGTGCTGCCGCGAGGGTGAGGGGCGCCCAGCGCAAGGCGGCGAAGTGGTCGGTCGGTGACGAGGTTGCCAGGGCGGCGGTAGTCGGTAGCTATCCATTTCCGCAGGCGGGGGATGTCGTATGCCTTGTCGGCGTGCAGGCGCTGAGTGGTTTTGTTGACGGGATCCGACACCACTCGTCGCTCAGGGCCGAGAACCCCTTGTTTCGTGGGAGGGCGATGTCTGTGAGTTCTGGCAACGCCCGGGGGCTTGCGGTGGGAGCATGGACGTGCTCTGCGGGATGAGGCTGCGATGGCGCCACCGAAGTCCAAAGTCGACTTGTACGCGGCGATCCGCCGTGATGCCCGGGCAGGGATGTCGGACCGGGCCTTGATGCGTGAGCACGGAGTCGGATTCCGCACGGTGAAGGCCGCGTTGGAGTCGGTCTGGCCGGAGCCGCGGAAGAAGCCGCGGCCGCGTGGCACCCGTCTGGATGCCTACAAGCCGTTGATCGACGAGATGCTCCGGGCGGATTTGGATGCTCCGCGCAAGCAGCGTCACACGGTCAAGCGGATCTTCGACCAGCTCCTGGACGAGCACGGGGCGGAGGCGGTGACCTATCCGATGGTGCGGGCGTATGTCGCAGACCGGCGGCCCCAGATCGCTGTTGAGGCCGGCCGCGGGGTGGTGCACGCGTTCATTCCGCAGTCTCACCGCCCGGGGGCCGAGGCGGAGGTCGACTTCGGCGACGTGAAGGTATGCCTGGCCGGTGAGCAGGTCACCTGCTTCGTGTTCGCGATGCGCCTGTCGTATTCGGGCAAGGCCGTGCACCCGCGTCCTCGCCTCCTGCGGCCAGGAGGCGTTCCTCGAGGGCCACGTCCACGCTCTCAGCGTGCTGGGTGGAGTGCCGAGCGGCAAGGGGCGACCCGCTGCTGATCCGCGGCGACCTCGGGTGAACGACAGGGGACCTCATCGGTGCAGTCCATGTCGCCGAGAGGAGCCTGGACGCCGTACGCGAGTGTGGCTGCCGCCGTCGACCGAGCCCCGCAACGCAGCCGCCGGCTCGCCGGGTCAGTTCGCCGCGCACGGCTTCGTCCCCGTCGCGGGGGTCGGTCTGCTCGAGGGCGCCGTGCTCGCGCAGTGCCTTGAGCTCGTCGGCGTGGGCGGCGATCCGCTGCGCATCGCGTACAGCAGCCTCCCGTTCGGCGGCGGCCTCCGCCCCGGCGGCGAGCTCGGCCCGGACGACGTCGTCGGTGTCCGGGTCGTACACGGTGCCCGCCGCGGCGGCTCTCCGGCCGAGGCGAGGCCGCCGCCATGGCCCAACCACTACCTCCGCCTTCCACAGGAAACCGTCTGAACGACCGCACCGAACGGGCAGACTGGCAGCCGACCGAGGAGTTGAACGGAAGCCGTAGGGGGAGCTGGAATGAAGTACGCGATGCTGGTGGGACCGGGCGTCGCGCCGGACGGCGCGGCTCGGCTCGAGGTGCCGGACGGCGCCACCCTGGACGACACCGCCGACGCGCTCGACCTGCTGCTCGCGACCCGGCCAACGCCGGACCATGTGGTCCTCGTCGTGGGCGGCACGGTCGTCGGGGTCACCACCCGGGCCCACCTGAGCACCGTGCGCGCGCTCGGGTTCGTGCGGGGCGCGGGCGAGGAGGACCGTGGCCGCCAGCCGGTCGAATCCACTCAGTACACGCTGCTGACCTTCCGCTGCCCGTCCTGCGAGCGGATGGCCTGGACCGCCTTCTACGACGAGCGGTACCGGCCGACGTGCGAGACGGACGGCCACGGGCCGATGGAACTGCGGTGAGCCGCGGATGAGCCAGGCTGGCCTCGCCACCGTCGCCACGGCACCCGCGGGCCTCGCCTCGGGCAGCTCCGGACGGTTCTTCCTCGTCTCCTACCTACCCACCTACGCGGGGGCGTTGAGCATCCTGTGGCTGGTCTGGGCGGGCGCCCCCGGAGGCGCCCTCTCCATGCGCCGCGCCTGGCGCACCGCTGCCGGACTCGGCGTCGGCGAGATCGTGCTCATCGCCGCCGGCATCACCGTCGTCGCCGTCGTCTTCCAGCCCCTGCAACTGGCCATGGTGCGGCTGCTCCAGGGCGGCTGGCCCGACGCCCTCGGCGCGGGGCTGTGCCGCGCCCGGCAGCGCCGCCGCAAGGCCCGGCTCGAACGCCGTACGGTCCTGCCTCCGGCCACGGGCGACGCGACGCCGGCGGAAGTGACGGCGGCCGCCGTGCAGCGGGCCGGTGCGGCCGCCGCGCGACTGCGCCGCCGCTACCCGCTGCCCGACCACCTCGTCCGCCCCACCGCCCTGGGCAACGTCCTGACCGCCACCTTCGACACCGCCGGACGCGACCACGGCTGGGACGCGGCGGTGGCCTGGCCCCGGCTCTACCCGGTCCTCGGCGACCGGTCACGCGCCCTCGTCGACGACTCCCGCGACTCCCTCGACGGCGCCGTGCGGCTCGCCGTCACCGGGGCAGCCACCGCGCTCACCGCCGCCGTGCTGCTGTGCTCCAGTGGGTGGTGGCTGGCCCTCGCCCTGATCCCGCTGGCCGTCGCCTGCCTCGCCTACCACGGAGCGGTCCAGGCGGCCGTCGCCTACGGAGACGCCGTACACACCGCGTTCGACCTGCACCGATTCGACCTGCTGCGGGCTCTGCACCTTCCGCTGCCGGCCGGCCTCGCCGAGGAGCGCGCCCGGGCCTCGGCCCTCTGCGCGTCCTGGCGACAGGGGCTGCCGCCGCCGGACACCTACGAGCACCCCGAAGTACCGCCCGCCGTATGACCCGTTGAGGCACCGGCCCGGGCCGAAGCGCCCTACCGTGGCCCCATGGCAGCGATGGGGGAACACCGCCGCAACGACCGCGTCCGGGCTCTGCACGAGCGCGGGCTGCGGGAACTCGACGACTACATCCGCTCCCGTGACCCCGCCGCCCTCGCACGGGCCCGGCTCGCGTTCCACACGACCGTGGCCGCCCTCGGCCCGCACACCCCCGACCGGCACGTCCATTTCCGGAACCTCGCCTACACCGAGGCACTGACGTACGAGGAGACCGGCGCCTCCGGCCCGCTGCAGGACGCCGTCGTCCTGTACCGCCAGGCCCTCGCCGAGGCTCCCGCCGACCACCCCTACCGGCCCGCCTACGCCTACGGGCTCGGACGCGCCCTGCGCCGGCTGTACGGAGAGACCGGCGACCCCGCTCACCTCGACGAGTCCGTCGAGTGGCAGCAGCGGGCACTGTCCGGCGGACCGGGCGCCCGGCTGGAGGCCGCCACCCAGCTGGCCGGTCTTGCCGAGACGCTCCTCGACCGCAACCTCCTGACCGGTGACCGGGGTGACCTGGAGGAGTGCGTGGCGCTCTACCGCCAGGCCGTACGGCTCACGCCCGAGGCCGAGCAGGAGGACCTCGCGATCCGGCTGGTCAACTTCGGCTCCGCGCTCGGTGCGCTCCACAAGGCGACCCGGGACCCTGGCCACCGCGACGAGTCCATCGAGGCCCACTCCCGTGCCCTCGCCCTGCTGCCCGCCGGCCGCCCGCAGCAGCGGCAGGCCCTTCTCGACGCCCTGGCACAGGCAGTACAGGGCCGTTACGACACCACCGGCCAGCTGGAGGACCTCGACACGGTGATCGCCCTGCGCCTGCGCGCCGTCGCGAACACCGACCCCGGCACCACCGACCACGGCGAGGCCGCACTGCACGCCGCCGACGCGCTCCTGGACCGGGCCGTCAGGACCGGTCGGCCCCACTTCGCCGACCAAGCGATCGCCGTACTCCGGCGCGCCGTCGCGGGCCGACCTGCCGGCAGCGCCGAAGGCGCCGTGCTGACGGGCATACTCGGATCGGCGTACGACACCCGGTACGACCTGACCGGGGAGGCCGCCTCCTTGGACCGGGCCGTCGCCCTGCTCCGAGCGGCCGTGGACACGCCCGGTATCGGGCACCACAACGCCTGCGGCCTGCGCACCAAACTCTCTGGCGCCCTGCGGACCCGGCACTCGGCGCGCGGAGACCTCACCGACCTCGAAGAAGCGATCACCGTGCACCGCGACGCGCTGGCCACCGGGGCCGGCCTGGATGCGGCACACCGAGCCCTCCACCAGGCGAGCCTCGCCGCGGGCCTGAACCAGCGCTTCGGCGTCCACGGCGACATCACGGATCTCGACCGGTGCGCCGAACTGTGCCGCCAAGCCCTTCTGGTACTGCCCGAGGGGGACGCGAACCGTCCGGTCGTCCTCATGCTGCTCGGCGACACCCACCTCGCCCGGTTCTTCCACACCGCCCGTCCGCAGGCGCTGGGCCCGGCGCTCGGCGCCTTCCGGCAGGCCCTCGACGCCGCCGACCCCCAGCAGCGGACGGCCGCGATGAGCAACCTCGCCCGCGCCCTCCTCGCCCGCTTCGACCACGCCGGCGGCACACCGGCCGACCTGGACGAGGCGATCGGCCTGCAGCGCCACGCCATGAACCTGCTCCCCACCCAGCGGGAAGTGACCGGCTACAACCTCGCCCAGTCCTTGCGCAGCCGCTACGAGATCAGCCACGACCTCACCGACCTCGAGGAGGCCGTCGCCCTCCTGCGCACCGTCGTGCGGGACCGCCCCCGCGACGACCCCGACCGGAGCAAGCCCGGCACGGCCCTCGCCGAGTGCCTGTACAGCCTGCACCTGCGGACCGGGAACCGTGACCTGCTCACCGAGGCCCTCACCGCCGCTCGCGACATCACCACGGTCACCTCCGCCCCGGTGCGCGAACGGCTCGCCGCCCACGTCACGTGGGGCCAGGTGTCCGGCGTACTGGAGGACTGGGACACGGCGTGGCGCGCCCTGCGCACGGCCACGTCGCTGCTGCCCGAGCTGGCGACCCGCAGCCTCACCCGCAGCGACCAGCAGTACGCTCTGGCCCGCCTGCCCGGCATCGCGGCGGAGGCCGCCGCCTACGCCCTTCAGGCCGGACGACCCCAGGAAGCCCTGGAAGTCCTCGAACACGGAAGGGGGGTTCTCCTCGGCCGGCTGCTGCGCACCCGCGACCTCGACCTCGACCGCCTGCGCCGGAAGGCACCCGCTCTGGCCGACGAGTTCCTGCGGCTGCGCGAGGAGGAGTCCGGCGAGCCGGCCGGGCCTTCCGTACCGACGGCCACCACCGAACAGGCGGCCGAACGGCGTCGCGCCCACGCCGCCGCATGGCAGCACCTGCTGGGCCGGATCCGGGCGCTGCCGGGGTTTGACGGCTTCCTGCGCCCGCCCCCGGCCGAGGAGATCCTCCGCCAGGCGGGCGACGGACCCGTCGTGCTCCTCAACATCAGCATCCGCTGCGACGCCGTCATCGTGGCCGACGGAACGATCGACGTCCTGCCGCTGAAGGTGCGCTCCGGCACCGTGGCCGAGCAGGTGGCCGTCTTCCTCGACGCCACCCGCGCCGCCTCCCGGCCCGGAGCCTGCCTAGAGGAGATCTGGTCCGCGCAGGAGACCCTCTCCGGCGTACTGGAATGGCTGTGGGACACCGTCACCGGACCCGTGCTCCAGCGTCTCGGCCACACCGAGCCGCCCGCCCCCGGGGAGTCGCCCCGGCGGGTCTGGTGGTGCCCGCAGGGCACGCTGGCCTTCCTGCCGCTGCACGCCGCCGGCTACCACGGCGCCCGGGCCGACCGGGACCGGCCGCGCTGCGCACTCGACCTCGCCGTCTCCTCCTACACCCCGACCATCGGCGCCCTGCACCACGCGCGCCGACGTCCCGAACCCGCCCCGTCAGACGCGCGGCGGCCCCTGGTCGTGGCCATCCGCGACACGCCGGGGGCAGCGCCCCTGCCGAACGCCCCACACGAAGCGGAAGAGGTGCGGACGCTGCTGCCCGGACCTACCCGGGCAACCCTGCTGACCGGCGCCGAGGCCACCCGCGACCGGGTCCGGGAGGGCCTGCGCTCCAGCCCGCACGTCCATCTCGTTTGCCACGCCGTTACCGACCCGCACGACCCCTCCGCCTCGCGCATCCTCACCCACGACCACATCGAAAGGGCGCTGACCGTCGCCGACATCTCTGCCCTGCGGCCGTCGGGAGCCAGCCTGGCGTACCTCTCCAGCTGCTCCACCTCCGGGACCCGCCCCGAGCTCGCGGACGAGGCGATCCACATCACCAGCGCATTCCAACTCGCCGGATACCGCCATGTCGTGGGCACGTTGTGGCCCGTGACGGACGAGATCGCCCCGCGCATAGCCCAGTCCTTCTACGGCCGGCTCCCGCGCGGCGCCGCGCACGCGCTGCACGCGGCCGTCCGGCAGGCGCACACGGAGTATCCGCTGCTCCCGTCGCTGTGGGGAGCGCACATCCACATCGGTCCCTGAGCGCCCGGTCGCGCCGGCCTCGTCTCCTAGCCGCGAGCGGCGCGGACCATGCGCAGGTTCTCCCGGGCCTCCGCCGTGCGAGAGTCGGCCGTGCCGTAGAGCCGTTCGTAGCCGGCGACGACGAGGCGGCACTCCTCCTCGGCCTGGGCGTGCCGGCCCGCGTTGAAGAAGGTGGCGGCCAGGCTGGTGCGGTACTCCAGGACGTCCGGATGGTCGGGGCCGTGCAACCGCTCGACGCCCACGACGGCCGCCCGTAGCTCCGCCGCGGCTTCCTCGACCTTGCCGAGCGCCTGGAGCATGGCGCCCAGGGTGGCGTGTGCGGAGAGGGTGTCCGGGTGGCCGGCGCCCTTGATCTTCACCGACTGGCGCAACGCGTCGCGCATCGACCGCGCGGCCTGGGCGACATGCCCCAGGTGGTACTGGACGGCGGCGTGGTTGATCTGGGCCGTCAGGGTCAGCTCCGACTTCCGGCCCAGCAGCCGCTCGGCGTCGCGCAGCACCGAGAGGTAGAGCGCTCCGGCCTCCTCCAGCGCGCCCCGGGCTCGCAACACCCCGGCCAGGGTGTTCCGGCTGCCGAGCGTGTCCTCGTGCTCGGGCCCCAGTAGCCGCCTCCGGCGTTCGAGCGCGGTGCGCGCCAGTCGCTCCGCCTCCTCGTGCCGCCCCAGGGCGAGCACGACGAGGGCCAGATCCCCGAGGGCGGTGAGCGTGTCCGGGTGGTCCGGGCCTAATGTCGCCTCGCGCTGGGCGAAGACGGAACGGCGCAGCCGCTCCGCGTCCTCGGGCCGTCCACGGTCCCGTAACAGGGAGGCGAGAGCGGTCTGCGCCGCGAGGGTGTCCGGGTGGGCGGGCCCCAAATCCGCCCTGCGCTCCGCCACGACCCAGCGGAAGACCTCCTCAGCCTCGTTGAACTCTCCTTCCTGGCGGAGTTGCTCGGCCAGCTCGAACGAGAGCCGTACGACCTCCGGATGGTGCGGGCCGTGTTCGGTCGCGAGGTGTCCCAGCTTCATGCGCGTCATCCCGGACGCCGTCAGCGAGAGCTCCACATTCATCACGGGGATGCCGTTCTCGCCCTCGTGATGGGTGATCCGGTACGAGCCCAGGCCCTCCAGCTCACCCTCGTCGGTCGCCCCGTCCGGTGCCGGTGGCGGCCCGGGCACGGGGGCCGCGGAGTGCTGAGTCCGTGGGGCCGGGTTCTCCGTCCCCGAGTGCGTGCCCCGTCCGCGCCGGCGGAACGGCCACCTGCTTCGACCCGCCCTGTCCGTATTGGTCATCCCCACTCCTTCGTCGACCGAGGGAGTCGTTCCCCGTCCACCGGCGGTCCACCCCCGCGCGTCCGACCTCTCACCGCACGTCCAGCCGGAGGATCCTGTCGTCACCGGGAACGGGCGTCCCCCATGTGTCGGTCTCGCGGGTCGTCAGCAGGAGCCGGCCGTCGCCCACCGCCACCACCATGCGCAACCGGCCGTACTCCTCGGTCAGGAACGTCTCGGCCCCCCGGCGCGTTCGGCCCCCGCCAGCGGAACGCGCCACAGCCGCTCGCCCGCAGCTCGGCCATCCCAGATCGCACCCCTGGCTTACGAGACGTCGGCGGCCGGAACACCCCCGCGTCGGTGGGGAGGACTTGGTCTGCTTGGGCGAGAGGGAACTGCACGCCGGGGTCGACGAGGGCTGGAAACATGCGCCGGAGGGGCGGGTCGATGTCACCGCGGGTGAGGTGTTCGACGAAGTGGCGAAGTCCATCGACCGGTCCCCGCAGCCCCGTCCGGTCGCAGGCCCGGATGCTGGGGCTCAGCGAGCAGGAGACCAACGCATTCCTGCGGATGTGGGGCGAGTGCCCGACGCCGATGACCGCCGAAGAGGTGGGCCAGGAGATGGGCGCCTGGAGCACCCTGCGAAAGCAGAGCCTGCCGTCCGCAGTGTCCTCCGCAGAGGAAACCCTTCCGGTGACGCTGAAGGCCAGCGTGCTACCGCACTACTCCTCGAAGTCGGCGTTCATGGAGGCCATGCGCAGACTACTGCTGGCCCAACGGGCCCCGGGAAAGAAGTCACTGCTCGACTTCCTCCTCGACGCGGACGGTCAGTGGCAGAAGGGCTCCTTCATCGCCCGCTCGGGCCGGCCGATGCGTGGCCGCTACGCGCTCTCCGATCCCGACCGGCGACCTGAACCGGATGAGCGGCTTCACCGAGGCATCCGGGTCGGTGACCAGCAAGCCGGCGGTGCTCATCGAGGGCTATCCGGTGGACATCCCGACGGCCCGGCTGTGGGAGGCGCCCACGGCAAACTGCCGGCGGGCACGGTGTCGGCAGCCCCTGTCGTCGAGCCTCCTGCCTTCTGAAGCGGCTGGGCCGCAGCTGGGCGGGCTTGGCCGAGTGGGCCCTGCGGTATGAGGGCATCACGCTTGGACTGCTGCAGCAGCTCGTGATCTGCGGTTGCATCGAACTGCCCCTCCTCGAAGGACTCCTGCTGCCTGCGACTCACCCCCTACCGCGCGGCACTGGGCTGTTGGTCGGCGATTGACATGATGGGGGCGGCAAGATCACAGGTGTCTCCATGGAGCGACTATGACGTTCAAGGCCGAAGCCGATTCCGGAGTCGCCGACAGGGTTGAGTGGTCCTACGCACCCAAGGTGGGCGTCGGACCACTCCGGTTCGGCATGACTGTCGATGAAGTGGTCGAGGCGGCTCAGGTTCTCGGCCGGACAAGGGTGGGCGATTGCCCACGGGACCACGCGATCTTCTCGCCGACGTGGAAGATCGAGGTCCATCGTGGGGCGGCCCCTGGTCCACCCGCCGTCACGGCATACGTGAGCCAGGCTGCGAGATTGTTCTGCATCGCTGCCGACGCCGTCCACGGTCCCCAGGTCGAGCACGACGGAATCTCGCTGGTCGGAAGGGATCTACGGGAACTGGAAAGCGAGGAAATCGCCCATGCCGAGACGGTGGACGGACACTTTCGCTACACGCCAGAGGGATACGCAGGACCGGACGATCCCGGGGTCGTCATGCGCGGGCAACTCGTCGGGCAGGTCCTGCGGTCTCGTCCGTTGTTCATGGTGCCGCGCGACGGCGCCCATACCGAATGGGACTCGATGCCGTCGGAGGAACACCGTCACGGTCAGTCAACGACCTGAGGTGGTGTGACTCGTGGCGAGGAGCGAAGGAGATCGCCGCCCCGTCATCATCGGCGGGAGCGATGCGAGACGGGAAGCCGGGGCCGCTTCAAGCTCTTGGGTACGTTCGCAGGTGGCCTGTCACGGGCACGGGGACCGGTAGGTGTGGTGGTAGCTGTCGCGCGGGCTTATTGATCTTGGTTGGGACCTGCTGTGCAGGTGCTGATGGTGGTAGTACCAGCGCGTCGTGATCGTTGATGCCCAGTTCAGGGAGGCCGTCGTCGCACGGCGGGCCCTGGTCCACCCGCCGTCACGGCATACGTGAGCCAGGCTGCGAGATTGTTCTGCATCGCTGCCGACGCCGTCCACGGTCCCCAGGTCGAGCACGACGGAATCTCGCTGGTCGGAAGGGATCTACGG